>NZ_JBFAHW010000077.1:0-49009 GCF_040654355.1 Streptomyces sp. NPDC050704
CCACTGGGTGCTGGTGACCGTGTTCCACCATGCGGTCTGCGACGGCTGGTCCATGGGCATCATCTGGCACGACCTGCAGGAGCTCTACCGTGCGAGGCGCGACGGCGGCGGCACCCAACTGGCCCCGCCCACCGCACAGTTCACGGACTGCGCACGCGC
Source organism: Streptomyces sp. NPDC050704 (assembly GCF_040654355.1). Taxonomy (NCBI): domain Bacteria; kingdom Bacillati; phylum Actinomycetota; class Actinomycetes; order Kitasatosporales; family Streptomycetaceae; genus Streptomyces; species Streptomyces sp. NPDC050704. The sequence goes on from NZ_JBFAHW010000077.1 coordinate 160, forward strand.
GGAACACGAACTGAGCGACGGGCGCAGAGCGGAACTGGAGCGATTCTGGCGCACCGAACTCGACGGCGCGCCCCTGCGTCTGGACCTGCCGTACGACCGGCCGCACCCCGGCACGCTGTCCGGCCGGGGCGCCCTGCACACCTGGGTCGTCGACGGCGACACGCCCGCCCGGATCGCGGACACCGCCACTCGTCTGGGGACGACTCCGTACACGGTCCTGGCCGCCGCGTTCGCCGCCTGGGCGGCCGCACTGTGCGGCCGGCCCACAGACGTGGTGCTGGCCGCGTCCAGTGCGAACCGGCTGCGCCGCGAGCGGTCGGACGTGGTCGGGATGCTGGGCGACGCCGTCCTGCTGCGCGCCCGGCTCGGCGAGGCGGAGACCTTCGCCGATCTCGTGACGCAGCTGAGCTCGACCCTCTTCAGCGCGCTCGACCACCAGGAACTACCCCTGACCGAGGTGGCCGAGCTCGTCTCACCCGGGAGCACCGACGGACTGTTCCCCACCGTGCTGTTCACCGTGGTCACCACACCGCCGCCTGCCCTGGACCTGGGCGCGGTGTCGGCCACGGTGCGAGGTCTCGACACGGTCGCATCGGCCCGCAACGAGCTCTACGCCGTCCTTTCCCCTGACGAAGAATTCATCTCCGTCACCTTCGAGTACTCCACAGAACTGTTCGACAGTACGACCATCGAGACATGGGGCAGGACTTTCACCCGATTCCTGGAGGAAATCACGAAGGACCCCGAGTATCTCCTGCAGAGCCTGTTTCACCTCATGGAATGAAAACGGTGGGTAAAAAGTCAAACACTAAACGTGATGCAGCACACGAGCTTATGACGTTGACTCGGACTGATGCCCAATGTGATTATTCAGATACCTTCTGCACACTCCAGCGAGGAATCTCATGTCGTTATCTCCGCGTGCATTGATCGTGTCCCCGCAGAAGACCGGAACCCATCTGATGCAAGAGCTCATGCTGGAGCTCGACTTCAGGATCGTCGGGGCAACACGGCCTTCACCGAGGACCATACCGACATTCAGTGCGGAGCAGCGGAAGCACATAGCCTCTCTTGTGCATTCTCCCGAGACCTACGAATCGATCGTCGCCCTGGAGGGCTCGGACGAGTTCACTCGGCGCACGGATGAGGCCTGGGCCGCCCTCTCCTGGAGCTGGTACCGCCGATTCGGACAGCCTGTGGTGAATCGGTACGGGCAGGACCGTTACGACTTGGTGGACATAACGGCGACCAATCCGCGGCTGGGCAGCACCAGATTCTCCGACACTCCGGCCGGTCTGTGCTGGATCTGGCACGATCTCAATATCACGACAGTGGACGGGAGTTTCGTCGGGGAATGGTGCGAAACCGGCGAACCTCCCATAATTCTCAACTTCCGAGATCCCCGGGACGCACTGGTCTCGCTCATCAACTTCGTCGAGGGCAAGACGCCCAAGGGCTTCGGAAACTTCTACGAGCGACGTGTCTTCAACTCGATCCTGTTGACGAAGCCCACGATGGCCGAGAAAATCGACTACGCCCTGCGTGATCCCTATTTCCTCGCCCGGACCGAATTCGAGAAGTCGATCTGGCTGTTGCACCACCCTGCCGTGTGCAAGGTCAGGTACGAAGACCTCGTGGGCCCACAGGGCGGTGGCTCCAAGAAGCAGCAGATCAGTGCCGTCGAGGACGTCCTGAGGCACGTCGGTGCCGAGGACCGGGACGCGGAGGCCATCGCGGACCGCATCTACAACCCCGATGCGTGGAGCTTCCACAAAGGGAAGACCGGTTCCTGGCGAGAGGTCTTCACCCGAGAGAACATCGCTCTGTTCAACGATCTCTATGGTGACGTCTTGGAGCAGTACGGATATGAATGAGCTCGAAGGACTGCCGGCCGGACCCGATGCGTTCATCCTGCTCGGCGGGTTCGGTGTCGTATGCCGAAACCCGCTGTATCTGGCGGAGTTGAAGGCTCGCAACCTCAGGATACTTCTGATCACGCCCGGAAAGTGGCGGGACGAGGCACTGGCCTGCATCCGGGACAAGGACCACCCCGCGTCCGCCATCGACGACATCGCCTTTGTCGACGGCTCCATGCAGGACGAAGGCTCGTTCACAGCCGGTGTGATCGCTCGCGCACAGCAATGGCGAACACGCTATTCCGTCGTGGGCGTTTATGCCGTGGGGGAGATTCTGGTCGAGCAGACCGGAATCCTGGCCGATGCGCTGGGCCTTGCATCCCCTGGAGTGCGGGCCACGAAGGTGTGCCGTAGCAAGTATCTGCAGCGCTGGTACCTCGACGAGTGGAGCCCGCACTCGACCGTCGTCCCCGCCGCCGAAAGGCAGTCGGTCGATCCGGCGGCCATCCCGCTCCCCGCGGTCGTCAAGCCGGCCGGCCGGCATTCGAGCTCGGGCGTGGTGACCGTGACATCGGCCGGCGAGCTCGGAGAACTGCTCGACTCCTATCCCGCGACGGAGAACCTCCTGATAGAGGAGAAGGTCGTCGGCCAGGAGTTCTCTGTCGAAACCCTCGTTCAGCGTGGGCGCGCAGTCTTCAGCTCGGTCACGAAGAAGGAGACGACCGAGTCCAGCAGCCGGACCTTCGTCGAGCTTTCACACAGCGTGCCTTCGGCGCTGAGCGACGAGGAGAAGCTGCTTCTCACGGCCAACGACAAGATGCTGGAGCAGCTCGAATTCTCCGACGGCATCGCACACGCCGAATGGCGGGTCACCTCCGACAGGCGCCCCCGCCTTATGGAGGTAGCCGCACGCACACCGGGTGATGGGCTTCTCGTCCTGTACCAGTTGGCGACAGGCGTGCCACTCGAACCCGAGATCATCAAGGTCGCCCTACAGGAACCGGCCAGTTATCCGAAGCCCCACAGGTTCACCCGCCAGGTGTACCTGGAGCATACGGCGGGTGTTCTTGAGGACGTCGAATTCGATTGGCCCGGTGTCGGTCTCCAGTGGCTGGGTGAGAGCGGACTGTGGCCGCATATCGCACCAGGGGCGCCGGATGACCCCGCCACCGTGCGGGCGGTCTTTGTCCTCAAGGATCGCGGGAGCACCCTCGGCCCGCTGCGCGATTCCGATGACAGGGCCGTGACCTTCTTCATCGACGCCCCGAGTCCCGAAGAACTGGATGAACTGGAGCAAGCGGTACGGCAGGCCCTGCACATTCACATTTCTCCGGCCTGAACATGCGGCTGCCCACCTGCCCCCGCCGGGGGACATGCTCTTGCCTCGCTGTTCCCGAATCGCCGGAAGCGACGCCTTTATGACCGTTCAACTCCACTCCGGTCTGGCACATGTCGCGCCGGGGGACTGGCAGGCACTCAACAGCGCCGGGCGCGTGGACCGAAGCCACGCGTATCTGGGTTTCCGGGAGCACGTGGAGCCCGGTGACGCCGTAGTCGCCACGCTGGACGACGAACGAGGTCTGCTCGCCGCGGTGCACGGCGCGATGAGTCGCTCCGACAGCGCGTTGTTCAGCCATCCATGGAAGATGCTGACCAGCGAGCAGTTCCTGAGGGCCGACGATGATTCCCTGGAGCGGGTTCGCGCTGAACATTCCGCCCTGGTCGATGCGATCGCGGGACCGGGTGATGCCTCGGAGCAGGCAAGCCGGCTGGCGGCCGTCCTCGGAGAAGCTCTCGTGATCCGAGGGTTCGACAACAGCGAGGTCATCTTCCGTCAGGACCTGAGCGGACAGCAGCGCTCGGAGTCCGCCCTCCGGCTGGTGGAGTACTTGCAGGACAGGGTGCGAGAGGGACTCGCCGGCGCCCTGGTCTTCCCCTTCGTGTCCGCCGGGAACTCCGAACTGACGGACGTTCTGGTCCGGCTTGGATTCCAGCGGGCGACACTGACAGCGGTGACGTTCTTCGATGTGTCGGGATTCCGGTCCTATGACGCGTTTCTGGCCGCCCTGCCCGCGAGATACCGGAGAAGGTACCGGATCGAGGAACAGGCCATGGACCGGTCACACCTGCACATGGCGACCACACCACTCCGGGACTCGTTTTCCCGGATCGTGGAGCTCGAAGCTCTCAACGCCGAAAAGTACGGTGGGAAACCGGATCGCGGGAGACTGGGGCGCACCCGACGCGAGATGGCCGAGCGGCTTGATACGGCCATCAGGATTCCGGTTGCCGTGAGCGATGACGCGGAAATAGTGGCCTGCGGAATTCATCTTGTCGACGAAAACAGCTACTGCAACCTTGTGTACGGCTGCGACTACGCGGTCGAGGAGCGGGCAACCGCATACCAGTGGATCAACTTCTATGACCCTCTGCGCTATGCGACGAGCCGCGGTATCAAGCGCGTGCGTCTCGGTTTTGAAGCCTTCTCCGCGAAGCTCCAAAGAGGTGCTCGACTGGATCCGCGGGAAACCTGGCTGTGGGTACCGGATCCCGGGCGACAGGTGGCACTGGAAGGACTTGTGAAGTTCCTGGACGAACGTGGTTCCGGCTACTTCGAGCAGTTTACCGTCAAGCGCTGAGGAACCGTCGGGACGGAAAGGAATCGCTGTGATCATTTGTGGTCTCAAACTCACTCACGATGGTGCCGTCGCGCTGCTGGACGGCGACAGACTCGTCTTCAGCGTGGAGATGGAGAAGATCGAGAACGGGCATCGGTACAGCGAAGTCGCCGACTTCTCCATCGTGCGGGGACTACTCGCCGACTTCGGTTACACCGTCGAGGACGTGGACCACTGGGTGGTGGACGGCTGGGACGGCAGGGAGTCGGGGCACACGTCCCTCAGCAACGACGGCAGGCCCGTATCACTGACTCTCGCGCCGTACCGGGAGAACGACTCCGTCCGCGATCTCCTCCAGGTCGGCAGGACCGGGACGTTCGCCATCGGGTCCGAGCAGCTCACCTACAGCAGCTACCTGCACGTGGCCGGCCACCTGGCCAGCGCCTACTGCTCAAGCCCCTTCGCGCCCGGGCGCGAACCCTCCTTCGTCCTGGTCTGGGACGGCGGCATGTTCCCGCGGCTGTATTTCGTCGACCCGGAGCACGGTGTCGAGAACGGCGGCGAGCTCTTCCCTCTCATCGGCCACTCCTATGCCACCGCCGCACACCACTTCGGGCCGTTCCGCCGTGCCGACGAGTCGAGGACCGTCGACGACCTGTCGGTCGCCGGCAAGCTCATGGCCTACATCGCCCTGGGCAAGATTCGTGCCGAGGTCATCCAGGTCCTCCGCGAGGAGTTCCACCAGCACTTCGAGGCGCCCTCGGAAGAAGTCGCCGAATACCGGGCCAAGATCGGCGGCTGGGGCAGTAACTCGGAGCCGTCGCTCGGCTACGTACACGACTTCTATCGTTCGGTCAGACTCCGAGTGGAGGATTCCGGCTTCTCCGATGAAGACGTTCTGGCCTCTGTGCACCAGTTCCTGGAAGAACTGCTGGTCGAACGGGTCACGGCCAAGGCGCGTGAATGGAAGGGCGACGGGCCGTGGAACCTCTGTTTTGTCGGCGGCTGTGCGCTGAACATCAAGTGGAACAGCGCATTACGAGCACACCCGCTGTTCCGCTCCGTCTGGGTCCCGCCGTTCCCCAATGACTCGGGGTCCGCGATCGGTACGGCCGCGGCACATCTCATGGCGACCGAAGGCGTCAGGCCGATCGAATGGCATCCCCGAAGCGGGCCTGCCGTCAAGCCGTCCGACCCGCTGGACGGCTGGACCGCCACCCCGTGCCCGCCACGAGAGCTCGCGCGGGTACTCCACGAGTCCGGTGAGCCGGTCGTCGTGATCAACGGTCGGGCCGAGCTCGGTCCACGCGCCCTGGGAGGCCGCAGCATCCTGGCGCCGGCCACCCACGCGAAGATGAAGAAGCTTCTCAACCTGGTCAAGGGGCGGGAGGACTACCGGCCGATTGCCCCCATCTGCCTCACGGAACACGCCCCGAAGATCTTCGACCCGGGAACGCCCGATCCGCACATGCTGTTCGACCACGACGTGCGCGCCGACTGGGTCGACCGGATACCCGCCGTCATGCACCTGGACGGCACCGCACGCCTGCAGACCGTCAGCCACGAGGACGACGCGACGCTGGCGGAGGTACTGGGTGAATACCACCGGCTCAGTGGAATTCCCGTCCTCTGCAACACCAGCGCGAACCTCAACGGCAGCGGCTTCTTCCCGGACGTCGCCTCCGCGATGCGATGGGGTCGGCTCGATCGCGTGTGGAGCGAGGGAACCCTCTACGTTCGCGAAAGCGGGGGCGGTGTGTCCCTCGTCTCTGTGGTAGCCGACTGAAAAGCCGCGTACTCTAACCCCCGGAGATTTGCGAGATGTCCATTCCCATGTCCGACCTCAAAGCCTTCGACACCTGGTACGAAAAGTCCGGTGTGCGGGTCACGCTACGCCGGATGCTGTCCGAGGACGACGAGGATATTCTCAAGGATTTCTTCCCGCGGCATTTGGTCCCCCATCTGAACCATCCTCTTGTCCGGGAACAGGAGGAGCCGCTTCAGCGTTATCTGTCGGCCCAGCACCTGTATCAGTGGCTCAACTTCACCTCTCATTTCGAAGTGGCCGTGGTCTGTCGCGCGACTCAGCAGATCGCGGAGGACAACTGCGGCCTGGAGATCTCGAACCGTGCCAGGATGGACGCTTTCAAAATTCTCATCGACGAGGGCTATCACTCGCTCTACAGCCTGGATGTGGCGGATCAGATAGAGAAACGATCCGGAATCAAGGCGCTCGCATACGACTTCCAGCACTTCCTCGGCAACCTCGATGCCATCGGGGACGACTATCCCCAGCACAAGCGGCTGGTCCAGCTCCTCCAGGTCGTCGTGTTCGAGACGCTGATCACCTCCATCCTGGCCGATATCCCGGCGGACAAGAACGTCATCTCGGTCATTCGGGAGACCGTCCGCGACCACGCCATCGACGAGGGGCGGCATCACGCGTATTTCTCGGCCTTCTTCACACAGCTGTGGGGGCAACTCGACCGCACGGAACGCCAGTTGGTTGCCAAGCTCCTGCCGGATGTCATCGTGAGGTCGCTCCAGCCGGCGACGAAGCCCGCCGAGGCGGCCCTGAACCAGGCGGGCCTGAAGCCGGAGATCCGGCGGTCCGTCATCGCCGAGTCCTACAGCAGGGACGCGGTCCTCGGGAGCATCCGATTCGCCTCCGCCAAGACCGTCGCCCTGTTCGAGCAGACCGGGGTCCTGGAGATGCCGGGTGCCCGTGACGGGTTCTTCAGTGCAGGCCTGCTCGTCGAGTAGGAACCGAACCGACCAGGACGGAGAGTTCCGCAGGATGCCCGATCCAGGTACCAGCCACACGTCCCCCACACTGCTTCTCGTCGGGGGCGCGCGCGGGGCGTCACTCGGCGTCGACATGGTGGTACGGGCCCTGGCGCAGGCCCGCGCGCGAGGACTGCGCACACACGTCACCAGCCGGGCCGATGCGCTGGCCGCGGCCCCCGAGGCGGTCGAGGCGGCGGATGCCGTCTCCGTGGTGGACCATGGCGCACCGGGCGAGACGGCAGCGTGGGCGGTGCGCGAGACAGCACAGGGCGCGCGCTTCGACGTGGTCCTCGCGCTTCAGGAGATGGCTCAGGTGGCGGCCGCGGAGACCGCCGAAGCACTCGGCCTGTTCGGCAACCCGGCCGCGGCCGTTCGCCGCATACGAACGAAGGACGCCTGCCGTCGGGCGCTCGCGGAGGCCGGATTCGCCCAGCCGAAGGTGCGGTTGTGCGAGGACGCCGCGGCGGCCCGGGAGTTCCTCGCCCGGTCGCGGGGCCCGTGGATCGTCAAGCCCCGTGACGCGATGGGCAGCCTCGGGGTGAGCCTGGTGACCGGCCCGGCGAAGCTGCCGGCGGCCATGGAGCTGCTGCCGGACAACAGGCCGTTCCTCGTCGAGGAGTTCGTGGACGGGCCCGAGTTCAGCGTGGAGGGGATGTTCCTGGGCGGCGCTCCCAAGGTCCTCGCGATCACGGCCAAGGAGAAGGTTCCGCCGCCCTACTTCGTCGAGGTGGGCCATGTGCTGCCCGCCGGGCTTCCGGAGCGGGTGCGTGCGGAGGTCGAACGCCAGGTCCGCGGGGCGCTGCGCGCGCTGGACCTGCGGGCCGGGGCGTTCCACGTGGAGTGCTGGCTGACGGCGGACGGCGTGGTGATCGGGGAGGTGCACGGGCGGTGTGGCGGGGACTGGATCCACCGCATGCTCGAGTACGTGGTTCCCGGCCTCGATCTGTTCGGCGTGCTCTGCGACGACCTGCTGCGGCGTGGCAGAGGTGCGGGTGCCCCCGCCACGCTGGAGCCGGTGCGGGCCGCCGCGGTGCGCTACCTCGTGCCGCCCCCGGGCCGGGTGGTGTCCATCGACGGATGGGAGCGGGTGCGGGCGCAGCCGGACGTCCTGCACGCGGAGCTGACCGTCGCGGAAGGGGATGTCATCCGCCCCGTACAGCGCTCCGGTGACCGCGCCGGCTTTGTGCTCGTGGGGGCCCCGAACGCCTCCCGGGCACGGGAGCGGGCACGGGAACTGGCCGACGCGGTGCGTTTCACGACGCTCCCGGAGCCTCCGTGACCGCGTTGCCGCTCGCTCGATCCGTCACCGGATGTGCATCCGTCCGACCGACTCCGACCGACAAGGAGAACGTATGCCGGGCACCGAAAAGCGAGGCAGAGCCACCTCGGATCCAGCGGGGTCGGCGAGGTCCACGCTCACTCCGCACATGCTGAAGTACGCGGAGAAGTTCGACGATCGCGGCGATATCCGCTGGCTGCCGTACTTGATGTACTTCCATCCCGCGGGCCATGTCTCCGATGTGGTCTGTACGGACAGTCTGGGGTTTCGGGTCTCCCACGGTTCCGATACGCGGGCGTCGGTGGGCGGTCCCAGGCCGAAGGGTCCGGTCAGGCTCCTGGTGGGCAGTTCCACGGTTTTCGGCATCGGGGCGACGAACGACCGGGCCACGTTGTCGTCCCGGCTGTGGACGAAGCACGCGCCGGCGCTGCCCTGGCTCAATTTCGGTGGCCGGAGCTACAACTCCACCCAGGAGATCCTGCTTTTCACCCTGTACCGCCATCTGCTGCCGGAGATCGACGAGATCGTCATCTTCTCCGGATTCAACGATCTCGGTCTCGCGCGACTGCCGGCCGACCAGAGCGGCGACCACGGTGCCTTCTTCAACTGCGGTGACTTCTTCTCCCGGATGGCGAACTCCGGCGGCGAAGGCCGCCGACAGGGGCTCGGCCTGCGCCGACGCAGAGACACGGCACCGGCTGCGGACCGCGTGACACCGGACCTGGACGAGCAGATCGCCACGGCCTCCGGCCTCACCCTGCGCCACCTCGACACCTGGCGGTTGTTCGCCGAGGCGGCCGGCGCGCGCCTCACGTACGTTCTGCAGCCGCTGGCCACCTGGGTCCGTGAACGGCCGGCACCCCAGGAGGCCGCGCTGTTCCGGGAATTGGACAGCATCTCCGACTTCGGTGCGGTGTACGGCGACATCGCGGCGATGGGATCCGGCCGTCTCTACGCCGAGGCCCTGCGCCGGGGATGTGCCGGGCTCGGGGTGCGTTTCCTCGACATCAGTCCTACCCTCGCCGAGTCGGCCGCGGCGGACGACTGGCTCTTCGTGGACCGTATCCACTTCACGGACGAAGGGCACGACCTCGTGGCCGGCATTCTGACCGACCAGCTCGACCTTTCCTGAACTCACCGGACCGGAAGGCGGCGTAGTCATGAAGCTCTTGAAGCGGATTCTCGGCAGGATAGTGCGGCGCAAACGGAAGAAGAACGATGACGCTTCCATCTACCCCATGTTCTAGGCGGGGTTCCGATGGAGTCATCAGCCCGCATGCTCTACGTCCGGGCGAGCGACCCGGAGGCCATGCTCGCGGGGACGGGCGTGGAGGCGGCGATACGGTCCTGCCTCGGCCAGGGTGAGCACGCGCCCACGGACCTCGACTCGCTGGGCGGACAGGCCGCGAACTGGGCGGCCGAACAAGGGGAACGCTGCCGGACCCTGTTCGCCGAGGCGGCCCCCGACATCCGGCGCGAGGTGCTGGTGCGGCGGACCGCGCTCGGCTGTGCGCCGCTGGCGCTGGTCTCCGGGGCGTGGCTGCAGTGGCTGAGCGGTCCCGGTAACGCCGAGGACGCCGCGGTGCTGCGTGCCCTGGCCCTGTACGCCTCCGACGTCGGGGTCGGCCACCCGGGCGCCTCGCGTGGCAGTGCCTTCGGCGCGCTGCTGAACGGCCTGCGCCTGTCGCGGTACGCGCTGCCGCCCGCGCGGCTGAGCGGCGACCGGCGCGTGGCCGACTTCGCCTTCCACTTACCGGGGCTGCTCCTCGCGATGAGCCGTCGGCCGGAGGACTTCACCCCGGAGATCATCGGCGCCGACCTCTGTCTGCGTACGGTCGGCCTGCTGCCGGCGCTCACGGCGCTGCGCGAGACGCTGCCGGCCGGCGCGGACTGGGCAGCCCTGGACCCCGGTGCCGCCCGGCAGCCGGGAGAGCCCTCCGGGGCCGAGATGAGCCGGGCCGCGGTGGACGAGCTGATCTCCGCCGCCGATGTCGAGGACCGGGTGGCGCAGGGCTTCTCCTGGGCCCTGAACGAGCTGCGGCACTGGCACGGCCTGCTGTTCACCGAGCTTGCCGGCGCGCTCGATCCCGTCGACGAGATGGTCGAGCTGATCCGGCAGCGCGCCCGTGAAGGCGCCGTCTACCACCATGCGTACCTCCTTGAGGGCCGCCCCCTGTCCGCGTGGCTGAAGGAGTCCCGCAGCGACCCACTGCCGCTGCTCCAGGCGTTGGCCGTGAGCAAGCTGGTCAGGCCCGGCCGGGCGGACCGCAGCCCCTTGACCCAGGGACTGGTCGGGGAGAACGGCCCGATGTTCCGCATCTTCGCCGAGGCCGACCTGGCGGTGATCCGGCGCTGGATCGACGCGCTCCCCGACACCGGCGACCGGCTGACGCGGGCCGCTCGCCCCACGCCCGAACGGAACCCGTCGCAGGAGGTACCCGCGCTGATCCTGCGCGCACCCGCGGAGGAGGGGCGTACGCCGCCGGATCTGCGGTCGGCGTACCACCTGCTGCAGGGACGCCGCGACACCCCGGCGCTGCGCGCGTACGCCGAGCGCTATGTGCACGGCTGGCTGGCGCGCGCCCGGCACGGCATCGCCCGCGGCGGACCGGCACTGCCCGAACAGTGGACACCGGACGGGCTGCGACCCTGGCTCGCGGAGCAGCACGACCGGCACAGCGAGGAGTTCGAGAGCAGCGCCGACGTCCCGCTGCCCTCCCGGGAAGCCCTCGTCGACTCCACTGTGCAGCTCGCTCCGCTGACGCTGATCGACGGCAGCTGGCTGCGGGGGTTCACCGACTACGAGCACGCGTCGTCGCAGATCGGCTTCTCCCTCTTCGAGACCTACTGGGACGAACTGGGCAACGGCGAGCAGCGGTTGAACCACCCGCTCATCTACCGCGAGGTGCTCGCGCAGATGGGGGTGCACCTGCCGCCCACCGGCACGGCGGAGTTCGCGCGGTGGGAGGGGTTCGCGGACGCCTCCTTCGAACTGCCCGTGTACTGGCTGTGCGTGGGCCGGCTGCCGCGGACCTTCATGCCGGAAATCCTCGGTCTGAACCTCGCCATGGAGCTGTCCGGCGTCGGCGGCACTTACCGCCGGGCCCGGCTCGCGCTCCAGAAGTACGGCTTCGACACGCGTTTCGTGGACATCCACAACGTCATCGACAACGTCGCCACGGGGCACTCCGCATGGGCGGCCGACGCGGTCGACGCCTTCATGACCACCGTGCCCCCCGCTCAGGGCAACGGGGCCTGCGCGGCGGCCTGGGAGCGGGTGCGCGTGGGGTACCGCTCGCTCAACCCGCCCTCGGGGCCGCGGGCTCGCAGAGCGGCCCGCCGCGGATCGCGCCTCCTGGGCAGCCGATGAACCACCATGCCGTCCCGTGCGCGAACGGATCGCGCACGACGAGGGGGACACGCCTATGTCCGAGCTGATCCTGGGGCTCTCCGCCTACTACCACGACAGCGCGGCCGCGCTGGTGGACGGGGACACCGTCGTCGCGGCCGCACAGGAGGAACGGTTCAGCCGGGTCCGCCATGACGCGTCGTTTCCCGCCGGGGCGGTGGCCTACTGTCTGCGCGAGGCGGGAGCAGGCCTCGGCGATGTCTCGGCGGTCGCCTACCACGAGGACCCGGCACTCAAGTTCAGACGGGTGCTCGCGACGTACGCGGGTGTCGCCCCGTACGCCTACCGGTCTTTCCGCGACACGCTGCCCTCCTGGCTCTCCTGGAAGCTGCGCATGCCCAGGACGCTGCGGCGGGAGCTGGCCGAGCTGCGGCTCGGCCCCGTTCCGGACATCTCCGTACGCCGTCATCACGAGTCGCACGCCGCTTCGGCGTTCTTCCCGAGCCCCTACGACTCGGCCGCGGTGCTGTGCGTCGACGGCGTCGGCGAGTGGGCCACCACGACTCTGTGGCACGGGACGGGAACAACGCTGCGGCCGATCGCCGAAGTGCGCTTTCCGCATTCGCTCGGGCTGCTCTATTCGGCCTTCACCTACTTCTGCGGCTTCAAGGTCGACTCGGGCGAGTACAAGCTGATGGGCCTGGCGCCCTATGGAAGACCCCGGTACGCCCGGACGATCCGCGAGCGGCTGATCGACATCAAGCCGGACGGCTCGTTCCGGCTGAACCTGCGGTACTTCGAGTATCTGCGGGGCCAGGTGATGACGGGGCGGGCCTTCGAGGAGCTCTTCGACGGCCCCCGCCGCACCCCCGAAGGGCCGCTCACCGAGCGGGAGTTCGACCTCGCGGCATCGGTCCAGGAGGTGACCGAGGAGGTCGTCGTCCGGCTCGCCCGCACCGCGAGAGAGGTCACGGGCGAGTCGAGGCTCTGCCTGGCCGGCGGTGTCGCCCTCAACTGTGTGGCGAACGGCAAGGTGATCGAGGCGGGGATCTTCGACGAGATCTGGGTCCAGCCGGCCGCCGGTGACGCGGGTGCCTCGCTCGGCGCGGCCCTGGCCCTGACGGCGGAGCGCGACGGGGTCCGCCCCCGCCCCGGCGCCGCGCGGGACGCGATGGCCGGCGCGCTGCTCGGTCCCTCCTACTCCGACGAGGAGACAGCCGCCCGCCTCGATTCCCTGGGTGCCGTCTACACCCGGCTCGACGAGGCCGAACTGGACCGCCGGGTGGCGGACGAGCTCGCCCGGGGGAAGATCGTGGGCTGGTTCCAGGGCCGCATGGAGTTCGGGCCGAGGGCACTGGGCGCGCGCTCCATCCTCGGGGACGCACGCGATCCGGGCATGCAGTCCGCGATGAACCTCAAGATCAAGTTCCGGGAGTCGTTCCGGCCGTTCGCACCGTCGGTCCTGGCCGAGGACGCCAAGGACTACTTCGACCTGGACCAGCCGAGCCCGTACATGCTGGTGGTCGCCGGCGTCGCGGCGGCGCAGCTGCTCAAGGAGGACGGCGCCGCCGACGCCACCGGCCTGGACCGGCTCGGCGTGCTCCGCTCGACCGTTCCGGCCGTGACCCATGTCGACTCCTCGGCGCGGGTGCAGACCGTGGCCGCGCGGGACAACCCCCGGTACCACCGCCTGCTGACCGCCTTCAAGGAGCGGACCGGCTGCCCCGTCCTGGTGAACACCTCCTTCAACGTGCGGGGCGAACCGATCGTGAACACCCCGCAGGACGCCTACACCTGTTTCATGCGGACCCATGTCGACCTGCTGGCGATCGGCGGCTTCCTGCTGCGCAAGGAGGACCAGCCGGCCTGGGCCGAGGACGGTGACTGGCGTCAGGCCATACCCCTGGACTAGGGCCCCAGGGCCCAGCGAGAGAGAGGGAACACCTTGTGAAGAGAGCCGCGCTGAGCGTGCTTCTCGCCGTCGGCTATGTCCTGGTGACCCTGGCCGGTCTGCTGGTCCGGTCGGTGCACGACCCGCTGCACCGGCGACGGGACGCCAAGGCCTCGACCTACTGGACGTACATCCGTGGCTGAGCCGCGATCAACACCCACCAGGAAGGGCCCCATGAAGTCGGAAGTCCTCCCGCGCACCCACGCCGGAGACCGCTGATGTCCCACGTCATCTACAAAACCATCGACAGCCGGCCCGCCTGGGCGAGTGGCGGTTCCGGGGCCTGGCTCGAAGACCGCGACGGCAGGAGATACCTGGACACCTGCGGGGGCGTCGGAGTGTCCAGCCTCGGTCACCGGCACCCGCGTATCGCCGAGGCGATGGAACGCGCCGCCCGCGACCTGACCTGGGCGCACGCGGGCGCGTTCACCACCGCACCGGCCGAAGAGCTGGCACAGACGCTGGCCGGCCGGTCGGGGGGCCTGTCCCACGCGCAGTTCCTGTCCGGCGGCTCCGAGGCGATGGAGCTCGCCCTCAAGATCGCCTACCAGTACCACGCCGAGCGGGGTGACCGCGGACGGCAGCTGGTGATCTCCCGCAGGCAGAGCTACCACGGCAGCACCCTGGCCATGCTGGCCATCTCGGGGAACGTCCAGCGCCGCTCCGTCTTCGAACCGCTGCTCGGGCGCGCGGAGTTTGTCTCCCCGTGCTACGAGTACCGCGACCGCCTGCCCACGGAGTCCGTCGAGGACTACGTCGACCGGCTGGGCGCGGAACTGGAGGCCAAGATCCTCGAAGTGGGCGCGGAGAACGTCGCCGCGTTCACGGCGGAGACGGTGGTCGGGTCGACCAGCGGCGCCGTTCCGGCGGTTCCCGGCTACTTCCGGAAGGTGCGGGAGATCTGCCGGCGCCACGGCCTCCTGCTCGTCCTCGACGAGGTGATGGCCGGACTCGGCCGTACCGGGCAGCACTTCGCCTACCTCGACGACGCGGTGACGCCGGACATCGTCGCCGTCGGCAAGGGCCTGGCCGCCGGTTACGCGCCGATATCCGCCGTGCTGGTGTCCCCGGAGATCCACGAGGCGCTGGGGGCGGGCTCGGGCGTACTGCAGAACGGCCAGACCAACGTGAACCACTCCTTCGCCTGCGCGGTGGCCCTGGAGGTGCAGCGCACCATTCACGACGAGGGGCTGCTGGACAACGTACGGACTCGTGGCGAGCAACTGCGGCAGTCCCTCGTGAAGCGCTTCTCGGACAGTCCGGCGGTCGGCGATGTGCGGGGGCGCGGCCTCTTCGTCGGCGTCGAGCTCGTGCGGCCGGACGACGGTCGTACGCCGCTCGACGGCGGCGGCCGGCTCGCGGCCGCGATCAAGCGCGAGGGGCTCGCCCGCGGCGTGCTGCTGTATCCGGGCTACGGCACCGTCGACGGAGAGGCGGGCAACCATGTGCTGTTCGCCCCTCCGTTCGTCTCCACGCCCGACGACATCGACGACATGGTGACTCGGCTGGGAGAGGTGCTCGACGTCTGCCTGGCCGAGGCGACCCACTGAAACGGCCGGCCACGCATCCCGCCCCCGGCAGAGCCAGCGAAAGGCACACCGCATGTCCCACGAGATGTCCCACGACCGGTCGGCCGAGCCCGCAGCGGACAGCGCCGTCGAGAAGATCCTCGGCTTCACGGGATCTCTCGTCGCGATCGTCACCCCGTTCAACCAGGACGGCGGCATCGACTACGGGGCACTGTCCGAGCTCATCTCGATGCACGAACGCAACCACACCGCGGGGCTCTTCTTCCTGGGCGTCGCCGGTGAGGGCGCGACGCTGGACGACGACGAGTTCAAGGTCTTCGTACGTACCGTCCTCGGCGTCCCGCACACCGTCCCGTTCCTCATCGGCTGTACCGGCAACTCCACGGCCGGCGCCGTCCGGCGGGTGCGGACGGCGGCCGCGCACGGCGCCGACGGCGTCGTCCTGACCGTCCCCGCGAACATGGGCCCCGACCAGGACCAGGCCGCCCGCTACTTCCTGGACATCGCGGACTCGACCGCCGTGCCCATCGGTACGTTCAACAACCCCGCCCGGCTCCTCACCGACCTGGACACGGCAACGCTCCTGCGGATTCTGGAGCACCCCCGGATCGTGCTGCACAAGGAGGGCTCACCGCGGACCGGGCAGATCGCCGAGCTCCTCGCCCACCGGCCGAAGGTCTGCTTCCTCGCCGACGACAGTCCGGACCAGGACATTCTCGTGCCCGCTCTCGCGCGCGGCGCACAGGGCATCGCCAACGCCGCGGGCAATCTGCTGCCGCGTGAGTTCGCCCGGCTGTCCCGGCCCTGGCGGAACTTCCAGGACCTGGCGGACTTCCGCGAGCTGCACGACCGGCTCTTCCCGCTGATCAAGTTCCTGTACAGCCACCGGAGTCCGACGGCGATCAAGTCGCTGATGAACGCGGTCGGCCTGCCTGGCGGTCATCTCAGGGCGCCCCTCACATCTCTGACGGAGGATCAGGTAAAGACCGGTATGGCCTTGCTCAAGGAGTACGCGCACGCCAGCGCGGAGTCGGCGCAAGAGACCTCGCCGCTGACCGGCCTTCCCCTCCTGGCCCTCCCGGAAAGGAGCTGACGATTTCTCACGTCGTCTTTGTCGACAGCGGCCCGGCCTGCCTCGGAGCACTCGTGAAGGCGAAGAGTCTGGGCCACCGGGTCACGTTCGTGCAGGCCCGTGACGTCTCCCTGCTGCGGGCGACGGCCACGCCCGACGAGCAGATCACCGCCGCCCTGGAGCACGTCGACCGACTCGTCACGGTGGAACGGCTCGAAGCCGACCTGGCGGGTGCTGTGCGCCGGATCGACGCGGACTCTCCCGTCCACGCGGTCCTGACCACCTCCGAGCTGGCCGTGCTGCCCACCGCGCACACGGCCGCCGCCCTCGGTCTCAGAACGACCCCACCGGACCACCTCAGGCAGGCGGTCCACAAAGGGGAGTGCCGTACGAGGCTGCACCGCGCCGGAATCCGGTCCCCACGCCATGCGACCGTGACGACGGTGGAACAGGCCCTCGACGCGGCGAGGGAGCTGGGCTTCCCGCTGGTGGCCAAGCCCAGCCGTGGGGTGGGCAAGGAATCGACGGCGATCGTCGGGTCGGAGAGCGGGCTCAAGGAGTACTTCGCCGGTCTGCGGGCCCAGCGCGCCGCGCGCAGCACGGCCCTGGACGGGTTCATCAGCACGGCGATCGTCCTGGAGAGCTATCTGGAGGGCGTGTTGTACTCCGCCGAGATCGTCGCGGGCGGAGGCGACCCGCGCGTTCTGCTGGTGACCCGGCGTGAACGGGCCGCGCACAACGAGCTCTTCGAGGTGGCGGCCGTCATGCCGGCGGGCCTTTCCCCTGACGAGTCCGCCGCTGTCGAGACGTACATGCGGGGCATCTTCCGGGAGTTGGGCCTGACGGTCGGCGTCTACCACGTCGAGTTCATCATGACCCGCGAAGGACCGGCGCTCGTCGAGATCAACGCCCGGATGATGGGCGGGATGTCGCCGTTCCTCTACCACCATGTGACGGGAACCGACCCGTTCGAGATCCTGATACGTGAGCACCTCGGAGAACCACTGGAACTGCCCGTTCCGCCCTTCCGGCGAGCCGGAATCGTCGTGGCGTTCAGCAGCGTCGAGGGCGGAGTGGCGCCGGTGGACGCCGAGCGGCGCATCGCGGAGGTCGCGGCCGAGTACCGCCCCCTGAGGCACTCGCTCGCGGTCCGCGACGGGCAGCCCATCGCGAAGATGACCGGAAACTTCAGTGTGTTCGGCTACTTCTGCCTGGAGGCCGCCGACGCCGGAGCGGCGCGCGCGCTCGGACGCGAGCTGATCTCCGACATGGGGCAGGCGCTGGGCCTGCGCCTCGCGGAGTACCGGTAACTCCCGGGCCGTCGGCGGAAAGGTCTCTCATGCCCACCCTGCTCCCGGAAGGCGGCCCGCGCCGGCTGCTCGCCCTGTCGATCCTGGTCAACATGTTCGGCTACGGGATCTACCTGACCGCCGGCGTGCTGTACTTCACCCGCTCCGTGCAACTGCCCGCGGCTCAGGTCGGCCTCGGACTCTCCGTGGCCGGTGCCGCGGCTCTGGCCACAGGTGTCCCGATCGGTCATCTGGCGGACCGACGCGGGGCACGGGGTGTCTATGCCTTGACCTTGGCGCTCGGGGCCGTCGCCATGGGCGGGCTCTGCGTGGCGCGGTCGTTCTCGTCGTTCCTCGTGTTCGCCACCCTGGGCAGCGTCGCCCAGCTCGCCGGCCCCGCCGCACGCGGCCCGCTCATCCAGCGCTACGGCGGTGAACGCCCCGCTCAACTCCGGGCCTACCTGCGGTCGGTGGCCAATGTGGGCATCTCGCTGGGCGCCCTGGTGGCGGGATGGGGCGTTCATGTCGACACCCGCACCGCCTATCTGTGGCTCATCGCGGGCAGCGCGCTCTCGTGGGCGGCGTGCGCGGCTCTCGTGCTGTTCCTTCCGGCGGTGCCGCCGCTCGGTCCGGGCAGCGGGCCCAGCTGGACGGCACTGCGGGACAGGCCCTACATCGCCTTGACCGTGCTCGACGGCGTCATGGCGATGCAGTACCGGGTACTCACCACGGCCCTGCCGCTCTGGCTGCTCGCCGAGACCACCGCCCCGCGCTGGTCGGTCTCGCTGGTGATGCTGGTGAACACCGTGCTCGTGGTGGTGTTCCAGGTTCGCGCGAGCCGCAGCATCGACACTCCACGAGCGGGCGGCCGGGCGTTCGGCAGAGCCGGCTTCGCCCTGCTCGTCGCATGCGTCCTGTTCTCCGCGCTCGCCGTACTGCCCGCCTGGTGCGTCCTGCCGCTGCTCGTCGCCGCCGTCGTGGTCCACACCGTCGGTGAGCTCTGGCACGTCGCAGGCGGCTTCGAGGTGTCCTTCGCCCTGGCCCCGCCGCATGCGGTCGGTCAGTACCAGGGGCTGTTCGGCATGGGATCGGCCCTGGGCGTCGCGATCGGCCCCGCCCTCCTCATCACGGCCTGCGTCGAGTGGGGCCCCATGGGGTGGTGGCTCGTGGGGGCCCTGTTCGCCGGGACCGGTGCGCTCATGCCGGCCGCGGTGCGCTGGGCGGAACGCCGACGGCCGCACCGCGACCCCGAGGACACGCCCGTCGCCTCGCCGGCCCGGACCGAGAAGTCCGCCTGAGCGGACGGCACCGCGGCACGAAAGCGGCGAACCCGCCGTCCCGGGCTTTCACGCGAATGTCGATCAAGACGGTGTGGGGAAGGGTTTTCGTCATTCCTCACACCGACCGAGTGTGAGGATGGGTTCGGAATGGTCAATGCGGTACGGGATACGGATATCCGCGTGGTGGTAATAGAGAGCATCCCCCTGATTCTGGACGGCTTACGCTCCGCGCTCGAAAGCGACGGGATCACCGTTGCCGTCGGGACGCGGGATCCGCACACGGGCGTGCGGGCGGTCCGGGAGGAGAAGCCCGACGTGGTCATGGTCGACCTGGACCTGCCGAGTCGCGCGGGAATCGGGCTGCTTGAGCGGCTGCGCCATCAGCACCCGGCGCCTCGGCTGGTCGCCGCGGTGTCCCAGGAGCACGACAACGACAGCCTGCTGTTGAGCACGCTGATGGCAGGGGCCACGGGCTATCTGCTCAAGAACACGGAGACGGCGGACCTGGTGCGCAGCGTGCGAGCCGTGCAGCGGGGATACGTCATGCTGGGCCCGCGGGACGGCAACGAACTCTCCGCTCTTCTGGTGCGCCTGGCGGAATCCCGCGGGACGCTCCCGTTCCCGGCGCTGACGAATCGGGAACGGGAGGTGCTGCGACTGGTCTCGCTCGGTTATGGAAACCGTCGAATAGCCCAGGAGCTGTTCCTGTCGGAGAAGACCGTGCGCAATTACGTCTCGGCCATCCTGCCGAAGATTCACGTCTCCAGCCGGCTGGAGGCGATCGTCTCCGCACGCCTGGCCGGCCTGGAATCGGCCGGCCCCGGCTCGGACACGGGACTCAGGGGTGCGTAGGACGGAGCGGTGCCGGACGGTCGGTCGACCGCCGACGACCGGAGCGGGGGAGCCTCACCCGTCGTGGGTGACGAGGCCGACGGCCAGCAGTTGCCGGAGGCTCTCGCCCACCTGCCGGCCGACTTCCGCCGAGCCGGCCGGGAGACCGGCCGCACGGGCATAGGCCGTGGACACCGAGTCGAGGTCACGTCCGTCGCACAGGGAGTAGACGGTCCACGAGCGCGCGTTCAGCCAGTGCATCCGGGCCGACCGTGTGGTGCCGACGACGAGTTGCCCCAGGCCGGGCAGGGCGCATGCGTCCACCGGCGCGGCCTGCTGGAGGGCACCTCCCGCGGGAACCCCGGGCAGCTGCCCCGGTTCCGCGCGCCGGGCCGCCGCCGTGGCCCGGTCGGGGGGCCGCGGCGCGTTGTCGTCCACCATGCGGAGCACGGTGAGGAGCCAGCGGGTGAACCGGTGCCCGTTCTCGGTCAGCGCCTGCTCCGGCAGGGACAGCACGCACTGCGCGAGGTAGCGGGCCCGCTCCGCGCTGGTCCGGTACGCGCCGCTCCGGGCGGCGGCGGTGCCGGGAGTGGGCTCGTCGAGTTCCTCGGCCGACGGGGGCGGGCCGAACCTCTCCCGGACCGCCTCGCCCGCAGCGGCCGCGGCAGCCTGGAAGACCAGCAGATGCACGTAGAAGTGCAGGGCGACGAACGCGCGGATGACCGTCCACCTGCCGATCCGCCACGGAATCGGTACGCGCTCGGTGGGGTTCGCGACCAGGGAACCCGTCCGGAGCGCGTCGAAGAGCTTGAGGTGGGCGCCCTCGTGGAGCAGGCTCTCCGCGGCGAGCCACGGGGAAGCACAGCGTTCGGGCGCCAGCAGCACCGTGGAGGGCAGCGGGTCGCCGCCGGACATGGACTGGAGGGGCCCCTCCTCGCTCTCCCGGTGGGTGAACCCGACCATGGTGACGTGCCCGAGCACACCGGCCCCCGCCGACGGCAGCAGTGTCGCGAGGAGTTCCGCGCCCTCCCGCAGGGTGGCCCGGACCTCGTCCGTCGGGTCGATCGGTCCTGCCGCCCGGCTGTCGCCGAGCGCGCCCCGGTACAGCTCCATGAGGCGTCCGGCCAGCATCTCCTGCGAACTGCCGCGCGGCGCCGGTTCGGCCAGCACCCAGGCGTCGCCGAGCTTGGGCCAGGCACGTCGGTGCGGACGGGTGAGGGCCTCGCAGGGTCCCGCGGGTCCCGCGGAGGAGGGGGTGTCAGCCGCCGGACCGGCCGCGCGACCGCTCACGAAGGTGCCGAACGAACTGCGTCCGAGCCGGCCGGTCTCCAGTCGTACGAGGTCCACCTCGAAGCAGTTGCGCAGCACCGGGTCGTACAGCAGCGGGCGCAGGCGCTCGTCGGGCGCCGCGGCCGTCTCCCGCAGCACGTGCGCCCCTTCGCCGTCCTGCCGGGCCAGCATGGTCAGGCCCAGCCGGAACCGGGCGAGGTTGCGCTCGCCGATGGCGGCGGAGTCGCCGAACTGCCGGTCGGCGCAGAGCAGGGCGTCGGCCTGGGACACCACGTCGGTGGCGGGCACACCCGCCGAAGACAGAGCCGAAGACAAAGCGGACAACGACGGACCGTCCTTCGGGGTTGGACAGCGGAACTCGACGTGAGACGCCAACACCGGGCCCTCCTGCGGGCCCGGTGCCCGACCGGTCGCGCAGCCGCGTCAGACGGTCAGGGCCGCTTGGTAGGAAGGAAGCCAGGCGCGCTCCTCCGGCGCGTCGACAGCGACCTCCGATGCCTCGTCATCGAGGTACGCATCGGGAGTCAGGTCGGGGATCTCGATGTGGTCCACCAGCATGTGCGGTCCCTTCGGTCGTCAGTCCTCGGTCCTCGGTCGACGGAGCGGGCCCGGGCAGGCCGGGCCCGGCCCGGGTGCGTCATTCTCCGGCACCCTGTGTCCCGTACTGATGGGACAGCTGCCCCGAATGTTGTCCCGCGCCCCGGCGGACACACCGGTGGGCTTACGCT
The DNA here is from genome assembly GCF_040654355.1 of Streptomyces sp. NPDC050704. Classification (NCBI taxonomy): domain Bacteria; kingdom Bacillati; phylum Actinomycetota; class Actinomycetes; order Kitasatosporales; family Streptomycetaceae; genus Streptomyces; species Streptomyces sp. NPDC050704. The sequence continues at coordinate 22,019 of NZ_JBFAHW010000077.1, forward strand.
CCAGGCGTAACGGCGGCAGCGGATCGCGGGGCTTCCCGCACACTCCTCACCGTGACCTCCGACCCGGCTTCCGCCGCCGCCCGGGAACAGCGCGCCACCTATACGGAAGTGCTGTCCGACCGGCGTTTCCGGCTGCTGTTCGCCACCCGGACCCTGACGGTCACGGCCGACGCGCTGCGCGTCATGACCCTCTCGGTGCTCGTCTTCTCGACGACCGGCTCACCACTGCTGGGTGCTCTGACGTTCGGCATCGGCTTCCTGCCGCAGCTCGCCGGTTCGTTCTTCCTAGGCTCACTCGCCGACCGGGCACGCCCGCGCCGGCTCATCGTCGCGGGCCACGTCCTGCAGTGCGCGACGGCCGCAGTGCTGGGCTTGGCCCGCCTGCCGGTGGCGGCCCTGCTGCTCCTCATCGCCGCCGTGGCCGTCCTGACCCCTGTCTTCAGCGGCGTGAGCAACCGGCTCGTCGCCGAGACGCTCACCGGTGACGCCTACGTCCTGGGACGCTCGCTGTCCAACATCTCCGCGTCCGCGGCCCAACTGCTGGGCCTGGCCGCCGGGGGTGCCGCGGTCGCCGTCCTGGGCCCGCGGACCACGCTGCTGCTGAGCGCGGGCGCCTACCTGGTCGCCGGGGCCGCCATCCGCCTCCGGCTGCCCGACTTGCCCGCACCCGAACAGTCGGAACAGCAGGGACAGCGGGGACAGGCGGGACAGCGGGGAGGCTCCGGGTCGGTGCTGCGCCACAGCTGGTCCAGCAGCACCGAGCTGCTCGCCGACCGGCGGGTCCGGGTACTCCTGCTCGCCCAGTGGCTGCCGCCCATGTTCGTCGTCGGCGCCGAGAGCCTGATAGTCCCGTTCGCGAGTGGCCAGCGCATGCCCGACGGTTCGGCCGGACCGCTGCTCGCCTGCCTGCCGGTCGGAATGCTCACCGGCGACCTGGCCGTCGGCCGGTTCGTCCGTCCCGCCGTGCGGGAACGCCTGGTCGCCACGCTGGTGGTGGTCCTCGGCCTGCCGCTGCTCGGCTTCGCGCTGAACCCGCCCTGGGCCGTCTGCGCCGCGCTCCTCCTCGTCACGGGATTCGGATTCGCCTACGCGCTCGGACTCCAGCGGCCCTTCCTCGACGCGGTCCCGGAGGCGAGCCGCGGCCAGGCGTTCGGGCTGCTCTCCGCAGGGCTGATGTCCGTACAGGGGGTGGGACCGGTGCTGTTCGGAACCGTCGCCGAGTTCACCGACGCCGGCACGGCCATCGCACTGGCCGGCCTCGCGACGGTGTGTGTGGCCGGGGCTATGGCCTGGCAGCGCCCGGGAGGCGGCCGATAGGGGATAGGGCGGAGGGCGGGGCGTCGGCGCGGTGCGGCGCGGCACGGGCGCGGTGCCGGAAGTACGTCGGCGGCGTCGCAGGGGTGGTTCCCGGTGACCGCTGTGGCGTGGGCAGTTCGCGGGTGCGCGGGCCGTTGTACCGCTCGTCGGTGACCGGGCCGGACCAGGTGGTTTCCGTCCTGCCGTCGCCCGGCGTCGTGGCCCGTCCTTACCGGGCGACCCATCCCTACCGGGCGACGTAGCCGCCGTCGACGGGTAGGGCGACGCCTACGACGAATCCGGCTCCCGGGCTGCACAGCCACAGAACGGCCTGGGCGATCTCCTCGGCGGTGCCGAGCCGGTTGATGGGCTGGTTGGCCTCGGCCTCGGCACGGTCGAGCTCGCCCTTGACGATCATGTCGCTGACCATCGGGGTGTCGATGGCGCCGGGGCAGACGGCGTTGACGCGGATGCCGCGCGGTGCGTATTCGAGGGCGGCGCTGGTGGTCAGGCCGATCACGCCGTGTTTGGAGGCGTGGTAGGAGGCGCGGCCGGGCAGGCCGACCAGGCCGCCGAGCGAGGAGCAGTTGACGATGGCGCCGCTGCCCTGGTCGCGCATGTGCCGCAGCTCGTGCTTCATGCAGGCCCACACGCCGCGGAGGTTGACGGCGTTGACCCGGTCGAAGCGTTCGGCGGGCTCCTCGGCGGCGTCGCTGGGCGGGATCTGGATGCCGGCGTTGTTGTAGGCCATGTCGAGACGGCCGAAGGTCTCGACCGTGCGGTCGACCGCGGCGGCGACCTGGTCCTCGTCACTGACGTCACAGGTCAGGGCGAGAACTCGGTGGCCGGCGCCGGTGAGGTCCTTCGCGGCGGCGTCGAGGGCGGCCTCGTCGATGTCGGTGAGGGCGACGGCGGCCCCGGACTCGGCGAAGGCACGGGCGGTCGCCAGGCCCATGCCGGAGCCGGCCCCGGTGACGAGGGCGACCTGGCCGGTGAAGTCGTAGATGGGATTCACGTCGTGCTCTCCGATCGCGGGCTGTCTCGTGGTACGGGTCTGGTGGTCCGGGTCGGCCACCTGGCTGCCGGGGAGGTCAGGAGGCGTCCTCGATGGTGACGCTGACCTCGTCGTTGTCGGCGAGCGGCTCGGTGGCACTTTCGGGCAGGTGGCCCAGGATGATCAGGTCGTTGCCGGTACCGGGCGAACCGTCGCGGTAGTAGATGGCGAGGTTGCCCCAGGGTGCGTAGTAGGCGAGGTCGCCGGTACGGGGATGGACTCCGTTCGGGGCACCGGAGGTGGACAGCCGGCGAGGCAGGTCGGCGATCTTCTCGTTCTGATGGAAGTCCGTCAGCTTCAGGGTGAGGGGGAGCTGGGCGGCGAAATCCCGGGCGGCGGCGCTGTCGTTCAGGGTGGCGTCGACGTGATGGCCGTCGAGGGTGAGCCGGATGTTCATCGCGGTTGTCCTGCCGGTCGGTGTGGTGGGTGCGGGACCTGTCGTCGTCCGCTCCGGCGTGCTCGGTGACGAGGACGTCGGCCGGGACGAGGACGGGGAGGGCGGCGGATCTTCGGTGCAGGCGGTCACGGCAAGCAGCAGGGCAGCGGCTACGGCGCCACGGGCCGCCAGGGTGGGAAGTGCGGTCGGCATCACGGGGCGTCCAGGGATTCAGTCGGGCAGGGGCTCGGCCACCGGCTCCGCGACCCGATAGGGCCACAGGTCCGAGCCGCACACGCAGGTGGCGACCGTGCGGATGACGGCGTCGGTCGGCCGGCTGGTCTTCGGGTCGTCGAACTCCTCGAAGCGCACGTCGCCGGGGGCGTGAATGACTGCTCCGCGCATGATGGGGTGCTTCCTTCGGTGCGAGGGTCTGGACCGCGGCCGGAAATCCGGGACGGCTGCTCGGAATCGAGCCTCACACGCGAGGGCAGGCGCGAAAAGCGGAGGAATACATCCGGGGAGAGGAATATCCAGGGAGGAAATTCTCCCCCTTTCGCCGGGCGCGATCGATGCAATGCTGGGAAGCATGACCAGCAATGTCACCCTGAACGAACTGGGAGAATTCCTCAAGAAGCGCCGCTCCGAGCTGAGCCCGCGCACGGTCGGGCTGCCGGAGACGGGCGGGCCCCGCCGGGTGGCCGGGCTGCGCCGTGAGGAGGTCGCCCAGCTCGCCTCCATCAGCACGGACTACTACACGCGTCTTGAGCAGGGCCGTATGCAGGCGTCCGCGCCCGTGCTGGACGTCCTCGCCCGCGTCCTCCACCTGGACGACGACGAGCGGGGCTATCTGTTCCAGCTCGCGGGCAAGACCACCATCCGCACCCGGCGCCACGGCAGGCAGAAGGTACAGCCCCAGCTGCAACGGGTGCTGGACGACCTCACCGCCACTCCGGCCATCGTGCAGGGGCGGCGCGGTGACATTCTGGCGTGGAACGCGCTGGCGGCCGCCCTGGTCACCGACTTCTCCCGCATTCCGGAGAAGCACCGCAACTACCCGCGGCTCATCTTCACCGACCCGGCACTGCGCGGCCTGTACGCCGACTGGAAGCGCTCGGCGCAGATCGCCGTGGCGCAGCTGCGGATGGAGGCCGCGAAGTACCCCGAGGACCCCCGCCTGATCGAGCTGGTCGGTGAACTGTCCACACGGGACAAGCAGTTCGCCCGCTGGTGGGGCGACCACCGGGTGGCCGCCCGCACCGTGGGCACCAAGACCCTCAACCATCCCGTCGTCGGCGAACTCGTCCTGGACTGGGACACCCTCACCGCCAACACCGACCCCGACCAGCACCTGACCGTCTGGACCGCCGCCCCCGGTTCGCCCACCCACGAGCGGTTGCGCATCCTCGCCTCCTGGGCCGCCGAGCAGAACGTGTCGCCTTCTCCGTCCCTCCGCTGACCGGTGACGCGCCCACACCGAGGGTGCCCCCGCCGGGTCGTACCTCACCCCCGGCCGGCCCCCGAGCGTGACCTGCTGCCGTACCGCTGCGCGACACTCCGGCAGGCCTTCAGTCCATGCGGATGATTCCCCGGCCCAGTGCGGCGGTGACAGCGGCGGTCCGGTCGCCGACGCCGAGTTTGGCGTAGATGTGCAGCAGATGGGTCTTGACCGTGGCTTCGGACAGGCGCAGGGCGCGGGCGATCTGCTTGTTGCTCTGCCCCCGGGCCACGGCGGACAGGACTTCGAGTTCCCTGCCGGACAAGCCGGCCCCGCGGTCGCCGCGCAGATGGGCGAGGACCTTGGCGGCCACCCCGGGCGAGAGCGCGGAACCTCCCCGGGCGGCGGTGCGGACGGCCTCGCAGAGCTCGTGCCGGCCGGTGTCCTTGAGCAGGTAGCCGACCGCTCCCGCGTCGACGGCGGCGGTGATGTCGGCGTCCGTGTCGTAGGTCGTCAGGACGAGTACCCGCACCTCGGGGTGGGCGGCGCGGATGGCGGCGGTCGCGGCGATGCCGTCCATGCCGGGCATCTGCAGGTCCATCAGCACGACGTCGGGTGCGAGTGACGCGGTCCGGTGCAGTGCCTCGGTACCGGTGGCGGCTTCGCCGACGACTGTGAGGTCGGGCTGGGTGGCCAGCATGGCGGCGAGCCCCTCGCGGACCACGGGGTGGTCGTCGGCGAGGAGGACCCGGATGGTGGGACCGGTCGAAGTTCTCATAGGGAAGTTCTCACGTGGAAGTTCTCATGACGCCGGGGCCATCCGTTCGGCGCCCGACACGGCCGAGGGTTCGGAGAACGCGGGCTCGGCCAGCAGCGGCACGGTGACGGCGACGGTCGTACCCTCGCCCGGGGCGCTTTCCACCGCGAACGTGCCGTGCACGGCGGCGATGCGCTCCCGCATGGTGGTCAGGCCGACGCCCGCCTGCCGGGCCGCGTGTGCGAAACCGGTGCCGTCGTCCTGGACGTCGATCGCCAGGACGTCGCCGAGGTACGAGAGCGTGACCGAGACACTCGTCGCGCGGGCGTGCCGCCGGGCGTTGGTCAGTGCCTCCTGCACGACACGCAGCAACTCGCCCTCGGTGGCGGGCGGCAGGGCGACCGGTCGGCCGGTCACGACCGTGTAGGCCTCGGTGCCGGTCTCCTCCGCGAGCCGGGCGGTGAGTTCGCGGGCCGCGTCCGCCAGGTGCGTACGGTCCAGTGGCGCCGGACGGAGGGCGTGCACCAGGCGGCGGCTCTCCACGAGGTTGTCCCGGGCCGTGCGCATGGCCTGCTCGACGCGGCGGGCCGCGGGAGAGCCGGGTGGCAGGTCGTCGCGTGCGGCGTCCAGCAGCATGGCGATGGACGCGAAGCCCTGAGTCAGCGTGTCGTGGACCTCCCGGGCCAGGCGCTGGCGTTCGGCCAAGGTGCCCGCCTGGCGTTCCGCCGCCGCTCGTTCCGCCTGGGTGGCGGTGAGCTCGTCCAGGAGCCGCTGCCGCTTGTGACTCTCATGGTCGAGGGTGGCTACGTAGCAGGTGATGGTGACCGCCACTGCGGTGCCGAGCACGCATCCCGTGAGCGTCCGCACGTCGACGGAGCCGTCCGTGGTGACGCTCTGCCACGACCAGGCGGTGCCCAGCACCAGCACCCCGCCGGCCGACCACCAGGCCCGCCGCAGCCAGTACGGGCTCAGCACCGCCGCGGCGACCGGGAGGAACGCGGGGTCCACCACGGCCATGAACGCCCACCCGGCCAAGGCCCCGACAAGGTAGGGCAGTGGCGGGCGATCGGCACCGCCGCGCAGCACGATCCAGTACGCGTACCAAAGGGCGAGCCCCACCGCCGGGCCGATCCGCAGGAGTGCCGCACCGGTCGTCATGTTCGCCCAGGCCGGCGCACCCAGCACGGACAGAGCGAGCACGACGGTGAAGAAGGCGTGCTGCCCGACGGCCTTCCACCGCTCCCGCGCCCACGCCTGTCGCTGTGCCATGACCGAAGCGTAGATGCAGCCACGTAGCGGAAGGATCAGCCGGCCGGTGGAGGGCCGGCCCACCGATCGGTGGACGAAGGACGCGTCGATCGGTCGATGTGCGGGAGGGGCGCGGGCGGCGACGATCAGGCCCCGCGGCCGACGGCCAGCTGCTCCACCGTCCCTTGTGAGGAACCACCAGTGCCCCTGGCTTTCATTCCCAGCCCGTCCATCGGCGAGGTCCACCTGGGTCCGCTGCCATTGCGCGGCTATTCGCTGATGCTGATCCTCGGGATCGCCGCCGCCGTCTGGCTGGGCGGCCGTCGCTGGGCCGCACGCGGCGGAGACAGGACCGTCGTGGCGGACATCGCCCTGTGGGCGGTCCCGTTCGGTGTCGTCGGTGCCCGCATCTACCACGTGATCACGTCCGGCGAGCGGTACTTCGGCGAGGGCGGCGATCCGGTCAAGGCCCTTTTCGTCTGGGACGGCGGTATCGGTATCTGGGGCGCCATCGCCGGTGGGGCCGTCGGAGCCTGGATCGGCTGCCGCCGCAAGGACGTTGCCCTGTCCGCGTTCGCCGACGCCGTCGCTCCCGGCATCGCGCTGGGCCAGGCCATAGGCCGCTGGGGCAACTGGTTCAACCAGGAGCTCTACGGGCGGGCCAGCACCCTCCCCTGGGCCCTGGAGATCGACCCCGCACACCGGCCCGACGCCACCGCGGACCTGGCCACGTATCACCCCGCGTTCCTGTACGAGTCGTTGTGGTGTCTCGGCGTGGTCGCCCTGGTCGTGTGGGCGGACCGCCGTTTCCGTCTCGACCGGGGCCGGACGTTCGCGCTGTACGCCGCCGCCTACTGCGCAGGCCGCTTCTGGATCGAGTACCTGCGGGTGGACGAGGCCCACCACATCCTCGGCCTGCGCCTGAACGACTGGACCGCTCTGCTGGTCCTCGCGGCCGCTGTCGCTTACCTCGTGGCCGCGACACGGCGCACGCCGCGAGGCGACCGGTTCAGCCGTCGACCCCGCCTACCGGCGGGTTCGACGAACCACCGGTGAGGGGCGCGGGCGGCCACAGCCCACCCGCGCCCCCGTACGGGGATCAGGCAGTGGCCAGCCCGAACACGTGCATCCGTCCACCACTGGTGCTCGCGGGCAACGTCACACTCGCCAGCTGCTTCCCCGCGGCCAACGGGATCGGCGCGGTGGCGAAGGCGTACGTGTCCACGTCATCCGTACCGCCGGAGTAGAGCCGGTACGGACTTCGAAGCGCCACGGTGTTGCCGTAGGACGGCTTCTGCGCACCCCCGCCGAGCGTCCAGTCACTGAACCCGACGCTCGCCCTCTCGGTGCTCCCGTCGGTGTACGTCAGCGTGAGTGTCCCGGTGCCGGCACCGTTGCTCGCGCTGCCCAGAAGAGCGAGCTTCGTGGCCCCGGCCGAGCTTCCGGAGACGTCCAGGACCTGGTCACCGCCGCCGACGACGATGTTGTCCGGCTCCCCGGGGTTCACCTTCGGCCAGGTGAAGGAGAAGCCCCCGCCGGTCACCTCGGACCCGGGCGTGACCCCTTGGCCGGCCAGGGCCTTCGCCGAGTAGCTGACGCCGCCGCCGTCGAAGTCGCCGGTCGGGTCGCTGTCGTCGGCTGAGATCCCGTTGTTGTCGAGGTACCACCGCACGCTCCCGCGCTGCGCGACGGTGACGGCGAGGGACGCCTTCGCGACGGTCGCGCCCGAGGCGTCCTTCAGCGCCAGGGGCACCGCGAAGAAGCCGGAGGCGCCTTCCGCGGCCTTGACCGCGAACGTGGCGGTGCCGTCGTCGCCGCCCGCCGCCGGCACCGTGACCTCACCCTCCCCGGGAGTGACCGTCAGGCCCTCCGGCGGGGCGGCCGTCCAGTGCAGGGTGCTCTCCTCGTCGCGCAGCGACCGCACGGTGACGGTCACCTTCTCGGAGGTGTCACCGGGCCGCACGCGCACGCGTGCCGGGCCCACGCCGGCGAAGTACGGCTGCTCGCCCCGGCGGAAGGACGGCGGCGCGTCGGCCGCCGCGCTGCCCCAGGAGGTGTTGGCCTCGGTGCCCAGGGTGTAGTCCAGGGTGCCGCCGTCGGCGACGACGGACTCCGGCAGCCAGGCGCGGTCGCTCGCCCGGCCGTTCACCTTGAGGGACTGCACGTAGTACGTGTCCGCCGAGGCGCCCGGCGCGTTCACGGTGATGGTCTGTCCGCTGCCCCGGTGAATGGTGACCTTGGAGAACAGCGGGCTGGCCAGGACCAGTTCGGCCCGGCCGGGCACCTGCGGGTACATGCCGAGAGCGCCCCACACGTACCAGGCGGACATCGTGCCCAGGTCGTCGTTGCCGACCAGACCGTCGGGACCGGGCCCGTAGAGGGTGTTCAGGGCGCGTCGCACGACGTCCTGGGTGCGGTACGGGGCGCCCGCGTAGGAGTAGGCGTACGGGGCGTTCAGGGACGGCTCGTTGCCCAGGAAGGCGTACGGCTCGTGGGGGCCGGCGTTCAGCTTCGTGAAGTACGTGTCCAGCCGCTTCACCGCGGCCTGGTCACCGCCCAGCGCGCGGAACAGTCCCGCCAGGTCGTACGGCACCATCCACTGGTACTGGGCGCCGTTGCCCTCCATCCACCAGCCGGCGTCCGCCGGGTCGTACGGCGTCACGAAGGAGCCGTCCCGGTTGCGCGGCTGGAGGGAGTCGTTCGCCGTGTTGAACAGGTTCTGCCAGTACTGCGCGCGGGACATGAACTCGGCCTGTGTGGAGGTGTCCCCGAGCCGTCCGGCGAGCTCGGCGATGCCGAAGTCGGCGGTCGTGTACTCCAGGGTCGAGGAGGGGTCGCCGGGGATGTGACCGAGCTTCTGGTAGTCGTCGAGCCCGAACCGCTCCACATAACGCGCCTTGGGATTCTGGACGGTCGTCGCGCCCTTCACCATGGACGCGAGCGCGTTCTCGGCGTCGAACCCGGTGGCCCCGAAGGCGTACATGCTCGCCAGGATCGAGTGGTACGGGTCGCCCGTCATGACGCCGTTGAAGTCGTTGTTCACCGACCAGCGGTCCCACACGTCGCCCGACTGGTGGGCCTGGTTGTACATCGACTGCGCGATGTCACCGGCCTCCTCGGGCGCGAGCAGAGCCAGGAGCTGCACCTCGGAGCGGTAGATGTCCCAGCCGGAGAGGTTGGCGTACTGGGCATGCCCCTCGGCCGCCTCGTGGGTGCGTCCGTCGAAGCCGATGTACCGGCCGTCGACGTCACTGAAGACGTTCGGCTGGATCAGCGAGTGGTACAGCGCGGTGTAGAACGTGGTCCGCTGGGCATCGGTGCCGCCCTCGACGCGGATCTGGTTCAGCCGCTCGTTCCACGCCGCACGCGCGCGTGCCGCCACGTCGTCGAAGCCCGCGGAGCCCTGTTCGGCCTTCGTGTTGGCGGCGGCGCCGTCGACACTGACGTACGACAGACCGACCTTGACGCCGACCGAGCGGCCCTTGGCGGTGTCGAAGGTGACGTAGGCGCCGGAGCCGGGGCCGGAGACGCTGACGGACTTGTGCTCGACCTTCTCACCGGCCTCGGCGCCTGTGTCGTCGGCCGACGCGTCGGGCTTGACCGCCGGGTTCGCCGTGTCCGCTGTGTTGGCTGCGTTCGTCTTGTCCCCCGTATCCATGTCGACCTTCGCGCGCGAAGTGCCCCGCACGCTCTCGTCGCCCGGTGTGACGGCGTCGTTGTGCCAGGTGCCCACGGAGGCGAAGGGGCGGTCGAAGGTGGCCGAGAAGTACACGCGGTAGCGGTTGATGCCGCCGCAGAACTTGCCGCTCGCCACGTAACCGCTGATGGTGCGGCGGTCCTCGCTGAGGGTGGCCTGCGCGTCGTTCGCGCCGCCGATCGAGCCGGAGACGTTCACCAGAAGCGAGGCGGTCCTGTCGCCCTCCGGGTAGGTGAAGCGCCCGGCGCCCGACCGCTGTGTGGCTGCCAGTTCGACCTTCGTGCCGGAGGCGAGCTTGACGCCGTAGTAGCCCGGCGAGGCCTTCTCGTCGTCGTGGGAGAAGCCGTCCAGGTAGTGGTCGGGGTCGGTGGCGGGGGAGGTGGTGACCTCGCCCGAGTGCGGCATGAAGGGCAGGTCCTGGGCGCCGTAGCACCCGGCGCCGGACAGGTGGGTCATGCTGAAGCCGCGGATCTTGTCGTCGTCGTAGTAGTAGCCGCCCGGCTGGGAACGGTCGGTGTCCGGGCTCCACTGGACCATCCCGAACGGGGCGACGGCCCCCGGGAAGGTGTTGCCCGCGCCGCCGCCGGTGCCGAAGTCGGTGCCGCCCGGCTTCGTGCCGACGAAGGGGTTCACGTACCGGGCGAGGTCGGTGGCGGTGGTGTCGGTCGTGGGGTCCGCCTGGGCCGGGACCGATGCGCCGAGAGCGATGAGCGCGGCCCCGAGAGCCACAGCGATGCGGGAGCGTCGGACGAGAGGGCGTTTCACGCCCGGACGTGGGCGTACGAACGTGGTGCGTGGGGGGTGCATGACCGGCAGTTAAGCCGCTCGGCGATCACACAGGCACGATTGAGATGTCAAGTTTCACGTGATGCTTACCGTTCAGCCGGGATTGAGTAGAGACCCACCGCTGTGTGGAGGAGATCTGGCGGCGTGTCTCCGGCTGGATGATGCCGGCCTTCGAGATCGACAAGCGAGTGACCACTTGCCATCGACCGACGACCGCCGTATGGTCGTACGAACGTAAGACATACGGCCGTAAGGCATACGGGCGTATTCCAAAATCAAGGGAGCTCGTGATGGCGACAACTCGGCAGGTAGCGCTCGTGACAGGTGCCTCATCGGGAGTCGGCAAGGAGACGGCCCGCGCCTTCGTCGCGGCGGGCTTCGAGGTGATCGGAACCGCTCGCAACACCGCGCGCGTCACCGCGACCGCCGGGGTGACCTACCTCGACCTCGACGTGACCAGCGACGAATCGGTCGCCTCCGTGGTCAAGCAGGTGATCGACCGGTTCGGGCGCATCGACGTCCTGGTCAACAACGCCGGCGTCGGCGCCAACGGCGCCGGCGAGGAGTTCTCCGTCGCCCGGACGCAGGAGGTCTTCGACGTCAACGTCTACGGCATCATGCGGATGACCAAGGCGGTTCTGCCGCACATGCGCGCGCAGCGGAGCGGACGCGTCATCAACGTCTCCTCCCTCAGCGGGTTCGTCCCCAGCCCGTTCATGGCCATCTACACCTCGTCCAAGCACGCGGTCGAGGGCTACTCCGGGTCGCTGGACCACGAGGTCCGCGAGCACGGCGTGCGGATCCTGCTCGTCGAGCCCGGCCCGATCAACACCCCGTTCGGGGACCACAGCGTGCAGGGCGACACCCCCATGCCGCTGTACGCGTCGGGACGGCGCAACTTCGACGAGGTGCTGGCGAAGAACCTCAGCGGCGGCGACGATCCCGCCACCGTGGCCAAGGTGATCGTCGCGGCGGCCACCGACAAGAACCCGAAACTGCGGCGCACCGCCGGGACGACGGCCGCCGGCATCAGCGTCTTCCACCGCGTCCTACCGGCCCGGATCTTCGACCGCATCGTCCGCCGATTCAACCGGATGCCGAACTGACGCCCACCTCACTGACGCCCACCTCGCGCATACCCGAACCCGTCCGAAAACGACGGCTCGTCTTCGACACCTGACCAGCGGCAGCCGGGGTGCACGCCCCGGCCGCGACGGAGGAACACATCGTGCGGTACACGAAGGAACACAAGCAGGAGACAAGGCAGCGGATCATCGCGACGGCCGGCCGCCGGCTCAAGCGCAACGGCATCGACGGCTCCGGAGTCGCCACCCTGATGAAGGACGCCGGCCTGACCAACGGCACCTTCTACGCCTACTTCCCCTCCAAGGACGACCTCGTCACCACCGCGGTCGCCGACCAGATGCGCGCCCAGCACGCCAACATCGTCGCGCAGGCGGCACCCGGCCGCGCCGGCCTCGAACAGATCGTGCGCTGGTACTTCTCCCCCGAACAGCGCGACAACATCGACGACGGCTGCCCCAACGCCGCCCTGCTCGACGAGATCGGACGCTCCACAGACGCCACCCGGCAGGCCTACACCGACGGCGCACTGGTCCTCATCGACGGCTTCGCCGCCCGCCTGGCACCCCACGACCCACCCTCGGCGCGTCTGAAGGCACTCGGCCTCCTCGGCATGCTGGCCGGGACCCTGCAACTCTCCCGCGCCCTGACCGACCGCCAACTCGCCGACCAACTCCTCGAACAGGGCATCCGCAACGCCCTCGCACTCATGGACGCCGACCAGGACCACTGAGACGCCATCCGCACACCGGTCCTGGTCCCGCAGGCGACGGCCGGGACGGCTGACCACGACGACGGCTTCAGCTACGCGTACGCACCGCCGCGCGACCGAGCTCGCTGCGGTGGGGCGGAGACCGGCCGGCGAACGGGTTGTGGCTGTGTCGCCCGGAGGTTCGGGGCCGGCCTCGCGGTCGGAAGGCGACGCCAGAGTTCGGCGCGTGACGCGGCAGCTCACCGAACTCGTCGCCGAGCACACCGTCGCCGAACGCGACACGGCTCCGCTTCTGATGGCGGATGTGGTTTCTGCCGCGCCGCGGACGTCCGTCGAGATGCGGGCAGCGGGTGATACCGACGTCTCACTGCCCGATCCGGTCCGCGAGAGCCTCACGCAGTTGCGCGCCGGCCTTCCCGTCGTCGGCGTCGCACCGGCTTCACCACCGTCCCCCCACTCGACACTCTCGACACCGACCGACCGCCCGCCGGGTGGCCAGACGATTCCACACACCCTCGATGACTCGATGAGGGGAAAGAACGAGGACCCGATGAGTACCTTCCACCCCGATCTCAGACGAGGTCGCTTCATCCCCAACGTGTCCTACGGACGTCTGTCGTCGCGCCTCGTGCGGAGCGTCAAGTGGCGCTCCACCGATCCAGGGCCGGACGTCACGGTCCAGGAGATCGTCGTGCCAGGACCGAAGGACGCACCCTCCGTCTCGCTTCGCGTCTTCCAGCCGACCGGCCTGAAGACAGCGGCTCCGATGCTGTTCTGGGTGCACGGAGGCGGGCTCATCTTCGGCGCTCCCGAGCAGGACGACCGTACGAACATCGCCTTCGCCCGCGAACTCGGCATCACCGTCGCCGCGGTCCGTTATCGACTGGGCCCTGACCATCCCGCGCCCGCCGCGGTCGAGGACGCCTACGCGGGGCTGCGTGGCCTGGTCGAGCGTGCGGGGGACCTGCACATCGACATCGACCGCATCGCGATCGGCGGTGCCAGCGCAGGCGGCGGAATCGCCGCGGCCCTCGCGCTGCTCGCCCATGACCGGGCCGAGATCCGGCCCGTGTTCCAACTGCTCCTCTACCCCATGCTGGACGACCGCACGACGACGAGAACCGACCTGGACACCCTCAAGGTCCGCGTCTGGACGCCCAAGAGCAACCGGTACGGCTGGTCGTCCTACCTCGGCGACGCCGTCGCGGGCCCGGACGTCTCCCCGTACGCGGCCGCTGCCCGCCGCGAGGATCTCACCGGTCTCCCGCCGGCCTGGATCGGCGTCGGCACCCTCGACCTCTTCCACGACGAAGACGTCGAGTACGCGCGTCGGCTCGGTGACAGCGGCGTCCCCTGCGAACTCGACGTCATCCCCGGCGCCTTCCACGGCTTCGACCTGGTACTTCCCAAGGCCGAAATCTCGCGGGAGTTCTGGCGCAGGCAGGCACGGGCGCTGAACGGCGCACTGTGAGACCGACCGAAAGCGAAGACTGCGACGGACTCCCGCAGGGCGAGTGGCCACGTCGAGATCGAGGCACGTCACCTATCACGGTGTGAGAACAGCTCCTCTCTCGGTAATTGACAGGGTACTTCTGTTCTCCATAACGTACCCAACATCCGAGTCGCCGTCGCCAGCTCAATGAGGAGCGCCGATGCAGCACGTATACGACATAGATGTTCAGGTCCCGACGCGTGACGGCGTGGACCTGGCCGCCAACGTGTGGCATCCGGCCGAGGGGGAGGCTCCGACGCTGCTCGTGCGCCTGCCGTACGGCAAGGACGTGATGGGCTTCGGCCAGTCGGCCATCCCCGACCTCCTGGCTCTGGTGGAGGCCGGATACGCGGTGGTGGTGCAGGACTGCCGGGGCACCCACCGCTCGGAGGGCGAGTTCGTTCCCCATATGGCCGACCGGGCCGACGGCGAGGACACCGTCGCCTGGATCGCCGACCAGCCGTGGTCGGACGGCACGGTGGGCATGTACGGGCCGTCGTACCTGGGGATGGTTCAGTGGGAAACCGCCGCGACCGGTGCCCCCGCCCTCAAAGCGATCGCGCCGGCCCTGACATCGATCGACAACTACGAGGCGCCCTGGTACTCCGCGGGCGGTGCGCTGTCACTGAGCGTGGTCACGTGGTGGAACGCCCTGATGTACGCGGCTGACGCGCAGCGTTCCCTGGCGGCCGGCGAGGGCACTGTGTCCCAGCTGCAGCAGCTCGGTGAGGCGGCGCTGTTCCCCGAGCCTCTCAACGAGGTGCTGCCGACGGCCGGGGTTCCGGTCCTGGCGGCGTACGGGAAATGGTGGGACGACTGGATGGCCCACCCCTCCCACGACGGGTACTGGGACGCCATGGAGCTCACGCCCGAGCTCAAGAACGTGACCATCCCGGCGCTCAACATCGGCGGCTGGTACGACCTCTACATCGGGCAGACCGTGCGTACCTTCACCACTGCCCGCAGGCAGGCGGGCAGTGCGCAGGCGCGCGAGGGGCAGCGGCTGGTCATCGGTCCGTGGGATCACGTCTCCACGAGTGGCGTCTATCCCGACCGCTCCTTCGGTCCGCCGGCCAGTGCCCAGATGGTGGGTCTGACCGGCCTGCATGTGCGGTTCTTCGACCGCTGGCTGCGGGGCGACACCAGTGCTCTGGACGACGTGGCGCCCGTGAAGATCTTCGTGATGGGCATCGACCAGTGGCGCGACGAGCAGGATTGGCCGCTGCCCGACACCAGGTGGACCGACTTCCACCTCACCAGCGCCGGTCACGCCAACACAGCGGGCGGCGACGGCGTGTTGACGACCGAGCCGCCGACCGGCGCCGGGCACGACACCTATCTCTACGACCCGCGCCGCCCGGTCCCCACGGTCGGCGGGGCGTGCCTGCCGATGACGCCGGGGTTCGGCGGTCCGGTCGACCAGCGGACCGTCGCCGGCCGCGAGGACGTCCTGTGCTTCGCCGGTCCCGTACTGGAGAAGCCCGTCGAGGTCACCGGTCCGGTCAGCCTGACCCTGTTCGTCTCCTCCTCGGCGGTGGACACCGACTTCACCGCCAAGCTCGTCGACGTCTTCCCCGACGGCAGGGCGATCAACCTGTGCGACGGGATCCTGCGCGCCCGCTATCGAGGCGGCCTCGCCACGGAAGAACTGATGGAGCCCGGCACGGTCTACGAGATCACCGTGGACATGACCGCCACCTCGAACGTGTTCCTTCCCGGTCACCGCATCCGCGTGGACGTCGCCAGCAGCAACTTCCCGCGCTACGACCGCAACACCAACACCGGCGGTGTCATCGCCCGTGAGAGCGAGGAGCAGATGATCCCCGCGGTCAACCACATCCACCACGGGCCGAGCCACCCCAGCTGTCTGGTCCTGCCGGTCATCGACCGGAAGGACGAGCGATGAGCGCCGCCGACCGGACCGCCGTCCGGGCCGATGGCCGAGCCGCTGACCGGGCCGCCGACCGGGTCGCCGAACTGACCGCGACATTCGCGGCTCCTTCCGTCGACGTGGCCGGGCTGCTGTGCGACCGGCATCCCGACGACCGCGTCGCGTTCACCGTCGTCGACGGCACCGGCGAGCCTGCCACGCTGTCCTACGGAGAGCTCGCCGCCGACTCCCACCGCTGTGCGCGGGCGCTGCAAGGACTCGGTGTCGGTCCGGGGGACAGGGTGGCGACCCTGATGGGCAAGAGCACCGACCTGGTCACCGTCATCCTCGCGATCTGGCGGCTCGGTGCGGTCTACGTACCACTGTTCACCGCGTTCGCACCCCAGGCCATCGCCCTGCGCCTGGAAGGTTCAGGCGCGCACGTGGTGGTCGTCGACCCGGACCAGCGCCACAAACTCGACCAGGGCCCCGACATGCCGGACGACCCGCGGCGCCGCCTCGTCGTCACCGGAAGCGGCGCGCGGCACGGTGACGTGTCGCTGGCCGACCTGGTCGCGGCCGCGTCGCCGCAGCCGGTGCCCGCCGTCACCACGAGCGGGGACGGACCGCTGGTGCACATGTTCACCTCCGGCACCACCGGCAAGCCCAAGGGCGTCATCCACCCCGTCTCCTACATCGCCGGATGGCAGGTCTACCTGGAGTACGGCCTCGGCGTCACCCGGGACAGCGGCTACTGGTGCGCCGCCGACCCCGGCTGGGCCTACGGGCTGTACGCCGCCATCGTCGCGCCGATGACCGCCGGTATTCCCAGCCTGCTGCTGGGCGGCGGGTTCTCCGCCGAGACGACCTGGCGCACCCTCGTCGACCACGAGGTCACCGACTTCACCGCCGCCCCGACCGTGTACCGGGGACTGCGCTCCTCGTCGGTGTCGGTGCCGCAGGGGCTGTGCCTGGAACGGGCGTCCAGCGCGGGGGAGCCACTGACTCCCGAGGTCAACGAGTGGGCCGACTCGGCGCTCGGCCTGGCCGTGCACGATCACTTCGGCCAGACCGAGGTCGGCATGCCGTTGGCCAACCACCACCATCCCGAACTCGCCCGCCCCCTCAAGACCGGATCGATGGGCCGGCCACTGCCCGGCTGGCGCCTCACCGTCCTGGCCGACGAGAAGGACGAGCCCGTCGAACCAGGTGTGCTCGGCCGGGTCGCGATCGACGTCGCCGCCAGCCCGCTGATGACCTTCCGCGGCTACCAGATCCCCGGGCAGAGCGACGCCAAGTTCACCGCCGACGGCCGCTGGTACCTCACGGGCGACGCCGGGCGCATCGACGCCGACGGGGACTTCTTCTTCTCCTCCCGCGACGACGACGTCATCATCATGGCCGGCTACCGGATCGGGCCGTTCGAGATCGAGAGCGTCCTCGCCCAGCACTCCGCGGTCGCCGAATGCAGTGTCATCGGCGCACCCGACGACGTCCGCGGCGAGGTCATCGAGGCGTACGTCGTCCTGCGCGACGGCGGCGACGCCTCGCCGGAACTGGCCGCCGAACTCCAGCTGCTGGTCAAGACCCGCTACGCCGCCCACGCCTACCCGCGCACGATCCACTTCATCGACGCCCTGCCCAAGACCCCCAGCGGCAAGACCCAGCGCTACCTGCTGCGCAGCCGCCGACGAACCGAACTCGCCGCCCCGGAGCAACGTTGACCGACACCGAACCTCTGCTCGTCGAGGAACCTCTGCTCGTAGAGCAACGCGGCACCGTCCGGTGGCTGCTGCTCAACCGCCCCGAGCGGCGCAACGCCCTGGACATCTCCCTCGTAGAAGCCCTGGACAAGGAGATCACCAGCGCCGAGGCCGACCCCGGCACCGCGGTCATCGCCGTGGCAGGCCGGGGACCGAGCTTCTGCGCCGGCGGGGACTTCCACCAGTTCCTTCAGCTGCACGAGCAGGGCGACAACCCGGTCGGCTTCCTGACCGACGTATCGGCCTGCTTCAGCCGCATCGCGGCCAGCCCGAAACCCTGGGTCGCCGTGCTGCACGGACACGCCGTCGCCGGGGGCCTCGAACTCGCGCTGGCCTGCGATGTCGTCGTCGCCGCCGACACCACCCTCATCGGCGACGGCCACGTCAAGCAGCGGCTCGTACCGGCCGGCGGGTCAAGCGTCCGGCTGCCCGGCGCGGTCGGACGCGGACTGTCGCGCTGGCTCCTGCTCACCGGCGAACTGCTGCCCGCGACCGCCTTCGCCGACACCGGCTGGATCCGGGCGATCGTGCCCGAGGCCGACCTCGACGCCACCGCCACCCGCATCTGCCGTCAACTGGCCGACCGCAACAGCCCCGCCCAGCAACGGCTCAAGACGCTGCTGCACCGGATCGACGGCGTCGCCCCCGAGCAGGCCCTGCGCGAGGAACTGGCCACCTTCGCCGACAACTGGTCGGCGAGCTCGGTGGCCGATGCCCTGCGGGCCTTTCTCGCACCCCCCACCACCGCCACGAAAGCAGACAACGAGTGAATCGCTACCACGGACGCGTCGTCGCCATCACCGGCGCCGCACAGGGCCTCGGCCTCGCGATGGCGACCCGGTTCGCCGCCGAGGGCGCCACGGTCGTGCTGGCCGACGTCAACGAAGAGGCCCTCGCAGACGCCGCCGGGACCATTACCGATACCGATACCGACGCCCGTGACGCGAAACTTCGTACCGACGTGGTGGACGTGACCGACTCCGCCCAGGTCGATGCCTGGATCACCGATGTCACCGCCGCTCTCGGCCGCCTCGACGTACTGGTCAACAACGCCGGCGTCATCCGCGACAACCGGGTGGAGGACATCACCGACGACGACTGGCACGCGGTCATCGACGTCAGCCTCACCGGCGGCTTCCACTGCGCCCGCGCCGCGTTCGGCCCCATGAAACGCCAGGGCTACGGACGCATCATCAGCTTCTCCTCCATGTCATGGCGCGGGAACTTCGGCCAGACCAACTACGTGGCGGCCAAGGCCGGCATCGTCGGCATGACCCGCACCCTCGCGCTGGAGGGCGCCCGCCACGGCATCACCGCCAACGCCATCGCCCCCGGTCTCATCGACACACCCATGCTGGCCTCCATGAACGGCCCCGCACGCGACAAGCTCACGAACAAGGTCCCGATGCGCCACACCGGCAGGCCCGAGGACATCGCCGAAGCCGCGGCCTTTCTCGCCAGTGAAGCCGCCGGCTACATCACCGGCATCGTCCTGGACGTGGACGGCGGCATCTCCATCGGATCCTCGATCCGGTAACCGGTAATCACGAACCGGGCGGACGAGCAGGTGACCCTTGTTCGGCTGTTCGGCTGTTCGGCTGTTCGGCGTCACTCACGGGGCACTCCGGGCGGGTACGTCAGGCGGTACGTTGGTACCCATTTGCAGGGGTCGGCCTTCCGGCCCGGACGACCACCCGCCGCTTCCGGCGGAGGAGCTCATGGGGGACTGCTGCGGTGACGGCCCAAACTGACTCGCGTGACCGACGCCCGCGCCGATCGGCGCGCAGGCGGGTCGTCGACACACACCGGCGGGACGAACTGCTGCGCCAGGCCGAGGTGATCATCCTGACCGAGGGCTTCACCGCGGTGACCATGGATGAGCTCGCCCAGCGACTGGGGTGCTCCAAGGCGACGCTGTACAGCCTCGCCTCCACGAAGGAACAGCTGGTCCTGGCGGTCACCCGTGCTTTCTTCCGGGATGCGACAGCCGAGATCGAACAGGCTGTCCAGGCCGAGCCCGACCCCAGGCAGCGGATCCGGGTCTACCTCACCGGCGTCGGCACGGCCATGCGCCGGCATTCCCACGCCTTCTACGACGACATGGTCGGTTACGAACCGACGGCGCAGATCTACCGTACGAACTCCGCCGCGGCGGCGCGCCGAGTCCACGAACTGATCGAGGACGGCGTGCAGGCCGGCGTTTTCCGCGCGCTCAACGGGCAGTTCGCCGCCCAGGTCGTGGCGGTCACCATCGACGCGGTTCAGTCGGGGGCCCTCCTGGAGAGGACCGGCCTGACCGCCGGCGACGCGTTCTCCGAGCTCGGTGACCTCCTGCTGGACGGGCTCAGTTCGGAGTAGGGCTCCACCAGGCAGAGACCGCCGATCCATGGATAAACCTTCCTCTCCCGCCCCTGCGCGGACGCCCCTACGGTCGGGGCTGCGGGCGCTCACCGGCCCGCCGTACCGAAGGAGCAAGACCCCATGAAGATGACCGGCAACACGATCCTGATCACCGGCGGCACCTCGGGTATCGGCCTCGGCCTGGCCCTGCGCCTGCACGAGGCCGGCAACAAGGTGATCGTCGCCGGCCGGCGCAAGGAACTCCTCGACGAGATCACGGCCGAGCACCCGGGCATCGACGCAGTCGTCCTCGACGTCGCGGACCCCGACTCGATCGCCCGGGCCCGTGAGACCGTGGCGGCGAGCCACCCGGGGCTGAACGTTCTGGTCAACAACGCCGGCATCATGCTGCTGGAGAACCTCCTCGACCCGGCCGGACTCCAGGTCGCCGAGGATCACGTCACGGTCAACCTGCTCGGCACGATCCGGATGACGTACGCCTTCCTGCCGCTGCTGGTGGGCAAGGACGACGCGGTAGTCATGAACGTCACCTCTTCGCTGGCGTTCGTCCCGTTCCAGAGCACCCCGACCTACGGTGCGACCAAGGCCGCGCTGCACTCCTTCTCCGAGAGCCTGCGCATCCAGCTCGCCGCTGCCGACGCCGGTGTCCAGGTGATCGAGGTGGTCCCGCCGGGCGTGCGCACGACCCTGCTGGGCCAGCAGGACAGCGACGAGTCCATGCCGCTGGACGACTTCCTCACCGAGACCCTCGACCTGCTGCGCGAGAAGCCCGACGCGAAGGAGCTGGTCGTCGAGCGCGCCAGGTTCATCCGCGACGCGGTGGCCAACGGCTCCTACGACGACGTTCTCGCCATGATCAGCGGCAGCTGACGGGCCTCTCAGGCCCGACGCGAAACAACGGCACGCGAGCTGGACCCGCCTCGGGGGGCGGTCCCCAGCGTCGGGTGTCCTCGACGGGGGACTGTCGCGGCGGGCTCAGCCATGGATCGGTGGTCTCTGGATAGCCGGGCGGGATGCGGCGAGGATGGAGGGATGGACAAGAAGGAACTGGCGGTATTCCTGCGCCACCGGCGTGAGACGCTGCGCCCCCGCGACGTCGGGCTGGTCGAGGGGGCGCGCCGGCGTACGCGGGGGCTGCGCCGCGAGGAGGTCGCGCAGCTCGCCGGCATGTCCACCGACTACTACGCCCGGCTGGAGCAGCAGCGTGCTCCGCAGCCCTCCGTCCAGATCACCGCGGCGCTCGCCCGGGCGCTGCGGCTGACCCTGGACGAGCGCGACCATCTCTTCGTGCTCATCGGCCACAACGCCCCGGCCCGCTTCCAGCGCTCCGAACACGTCAGCCCGACACTGCTGCGGGTCCTGGACCGCCTGGACGACTCCCCGGCCCTGGTGCAGACCGACCTGGTCGACACCCTCGCGATGAACCCGCTGGCCGTCGCGCTGCTCGGCGACCAGACCCACCACACCGGTCTGGCCAGTAGCGCCTACTACCGCTGGTTCATGGACCCGGCCGAACGGCTGATGGTTCCCGAGGAGAACCGCGAACGCCACGGCCGCACTCAGGCGGCCCGCCTGCGGGCAGCGCTGACCGCCGGCAGCGACACCCCCCGAGCCGCCCGGATCCTCGCCGAACTCCAGGAACACAGCCCCGAGTTCGTCCGCATGTGGGAACTTCAGGAGGTCGCCCGACGCTACGACGACTGCAAGACCATCCTCCATCCCGAACTCGGCCCCATCGACGTCGACGCCCAGGTCCTGTTCACCGAGAACCGCGCCCAGACCCTGGTGGTACTGACCACGCGCCCCGGCACGGAGAGCCACAGCAAACTCGAACTGCTCTCCGTCATAGGGCACCAGCAGCTCACCCCCTGACGTGGCCGCCGGTCGCGCTGTTGCTGTCGGTGGAGTTGCTGGCCCACCGGCCGAGTGCCCGGGCGGGGACGGAGCGCGACGACCAGGGCGACGATGAGAGCGATGGTGTCCGTGACAGCGCCCAGGGCGATGGGCTGTTGGAGCGGGCCCGGCGTGTGGACGCTTGGCATTGGCATTGGCATCGGCATCAGGGTCCGGTCTCGGCCGAGTCGCTGCGTAAGGAACTGCGGATCGGTCGAGGCAGTTGGTGGCGCAGGTGCGTGCGAGCCGTAACGGCCGTGCTTGCGGCCGAGTAGCCGGTGTACAGCCCGACTTGGCTGCCTCCGAGGTTCCGAATTCCGAAGGCTGCTCTACCTGAGACCAGATCAGATGTGCTCTGACCTGGTCCTTTGTGGTGAACGACGATTGCGCTGCTGAAGTGTCGTGGTATTCGGCGTGACGACGGCCGGGAGCGATGGCCGCCCGCGTCGAGGCGGACTTGCGAGTGGCCGGGCGGTTCACACGCGTTCCGCTGTCCTGATGGCAAGGAGTGCTGTCCCTGCTCAGGAACCGACCAACTCCTCCTGTTCGAGAAGGCGACGCTGGGAGATGAGATAGCCGAGTTCGGCTCGGCTACGGCTGCCCAGGACATCGGCGACCTTTTTGATGTGGGCGGAGACAGTGCGCGAACTCATGCCCAGGCGGGTGGCGATCGTTTCGTCGGTGTGCCCGGTGACGACCATGCGGAGCATGGCGGAGCGGACCGAGTCGATCAGCAGATCCGGTCGGTGCTGCTCGGGGACGATGGACACCGGCCTGGCGCGTTCCCACATGTGCTCGAAGATCTTGACGAGGAAGGTGATGGCGCCGGGGTGCCGTACGGCTAGTGCCGCAGTCCTGCGTTCCGGGATGCCGGGGATGAAGGCGACCGCGCGGTCGCAGATGATGACGCGTTCGAAGATCTCGTCGAGGGTGCGGACCTGGGCGCCTTCGGCCGTCACGCGCTCCACGTAGGCGAGGGTCGGCTGGTGAGAACGCACGCTGTGCTGGTAGAGCGTGCGCTGGCTGATGCCACGGCCTGCGAGCGCGAGGTCGCGGGGGAGAGCCTCGGCGAGGAGGGCCGGGGAGCGGCCGCCGCCCGGCTGTGCCGTGAGCAGTTCCTCCTTGCAGGCTTCGACGGCCAGCTGCAGTGACTGACTGATCACGTCCGCTCCCTTCAGGGACTCGATCGGGACGCCCGTGTCGTGCTGAGCCTTGCGGTAAAGCGTCTCCGCGGCCACAAAGGAAGAGCGCAGTGCCGCGAGACTCTTCTCGTGTTGTTCGATCTTTCGTATTACGGAGCGGGAGAGTTCCGCCTCAGCCACCTTCGGCGGGATGGGTACGAAGAACCCGGCGATGCCCGGCATCGGACGTAACAGTCCATGAGCGACGAGGCACTCGGGTATCTCTCCCCATATCGTCCCGTCATTGAGGGCTTCGCGATAACGCTCCAACCCCTGCGTGCAGAGGTGCATCTCGTGCGAGGATCCGTCGTTTCTATTTTCCTTGATGTCCTTTTTCTGGCACATATGTTCCCCCCTCGTGTTGCTGCGCTGCGTGATCCCGACGACCCCTTGCCCTCGCGGCCCCC
This sequence comes from Streptomyces sp. NPDC050704, assembly GCF_040654355.1. Lineage (NCBI taxonomy): Bacteria > Bacillati > Actinomycetota > Actinomycetes > Kitasatosporales > Streptomycetaceae > Streptomyces > Streptomyces sp. NPDC050704. The sequence continues at coordinate 45,433 of NZ_JBFAHW010000077.1, forward strand.
ACCCTCCACCGGAAAGATTGATCACGTAGTCGGGCAGTGCGGTCGAGCAGGCCTCAACCGGGTGTTCCACCCGGTTGAGGGCCGCGAATGATCATCCCCATCTGCTCGTCGAAATATTGCTAAACGTGGAACTACTCACACTGGCGAGGTATCGAAGATGTCCAAGATTTCCCTATGTGAGCACATCCGTGGTGGCCTTATCGAGGCAACTGCGTTGACGAGAGACGACTCGGCCTGGGGATGAGTTCGGCCACCGAGGCAGAATTTCGCCAGCGCGGATTTCCCGTATCGCGCTGTGGAAGCTTTCCGAAATTCTTTCGGTGAACTAGAATGTTCCCCCGGGAATGACATGGCAACTGTCCCTTCCGAGCGAAAAATTTCAATGTGCACCGACCGGTGGAAGGGGACGTGGTATGTCCATCGATCAGTCCGGTGTCTTGGTCGTCGGGTGGCCCTGCGAAGGGTCGATCCGCACCGTAGGGGGCCGCTACGCCGTGGACGCGTAGGGCAGCCATAGCCTGTTGCGCCGCTGTGTCGGGGCAACCGCGCGTCGCCCGGCCTGACCGGCCATGGGCTCACCTGTATCGGGGCGGTGGTCCGGCTTCGCCGAGGAGTGCCCGCCGGTCAGGGGCTTCCTGGCGCGGGCCGCGCGGGTGCGGTGGCACTCATGGGCGGGTCCCGGAGGTGCCCTCCCCGGACTGCCGGATTTCTCCGCGGTGTTCGCTCGGGCGGGCGTCAGTCGGTGACGAGCTCCTCCGGCGCGGACCGGGCGAGTTCGACGAGTGTGCCGAGCGCCCGGGAGAGGACGTCCGGCTGCGGCGAGGCGAGGCCCAGTCGGATGGCGTTCGGGGCGTGGTTGCGGCCGACGGTGAACGCGGCGGCGGGCACCACCCCGATGCCGTGCCGCGCGGCGGCGGCGACGAAGGTGTCCGCGCGCCACGGGCGGGGCAGCTGCCACCAGCAGTGGTAGGAGCCCGGATCGCTCTGCACGGCGAATCCGGCGAGGTGCCGGGCCGCGATCTCCTGCCGTACCACCGCTTCCCGCTGTTTGGCCTCCACCAGCGCCTTCACCGTGCCGTTCTGCTGCCAGCGGTGGGCGGCGTCCAGGGCGAACCGCATGGGGGTCCAGCCGCCCGATCGCAGGGTGGAGACGATCTCGCTCGCCAGCGCAGGGGGCGCCACCGCGAACCCGAGGGTCAGGCCGGGGGCGATGCGCTTGGACAGGCTGTCGATCAGCACGGTCTGCTCGGGGGCGTACGCGGCCAGCGGCGGCAGTTCGTCGTGGAGGAAGGCCCAGATGGCGTCCTCGATCGCGGGGATGCCCAGCTTGAGCAGTACGTCGGCCAGCCGCTCGATGCGCCGGGCAGGCATGGTGACCGAGAGCGGATTGTGCAGCCTCGGCTGTACGTAGACGGCGTGCAGTGGGGCCGCGGCGTGGGCCTCCTCGACCGCCTCCGGAACGAGCCCGGCACCGTCCATGGCCAGCGGGACGAGGGTGATGCCGAGACGGGCGGCGACGGCCTTGATGACGGGGTAGGTCAGCTCCTCGACGCCGAGTCGGGCACCCGGCGGCACCAGGGCGGTGACGACGGCCGAGATCGCCTGCCGCCCGTTGCCCGCGAAGTGGATCCGCGCCGGGTCCGGGCGCCAGCCGCCGCGGCCGAGCATGTCGGCGGCGGACTCCTGTACGGCAGGGAAGCCCGACGTGCCGACCGGCCGCAGGGCGTTCCCGAGGGCGTCGGGCCGCAGCAGCCCGCCGAGCGCTTCGGCGAGAAGAGCGTTCTGCTCGGGTACGACCGGATAGTTGAGCTCCAGGTCGACGCGACGGCTGTCGGCGGGTTCGGTGAGCGCGGGGCCGGCGGACACGGATCCGGCGGACACCGCGCGCACGAAGGTGCCACGGCCCACCTCGCCCACCGTCAGGCCCCGGCGGGCCAGTTCCTGGTACACGCGCGTGGCGGTGGAGTTGGCGATGCCGTGCTGCCGTGCGAACTCGCGCTGCGGGGGGAGCCGGTCACCGGGCCGGAGGGTGCCGGTTCCGATCTCCCCGGCCACCACGTCGGCGACGCTCCGGTAGTCCTTCACGGCGCTCCCTCATCGTCCAGTCGGTCTTCTCGTGAGGACATCCATCCAACCACAATATTGCACGGAGGGCAATGCTCGTATTGCCTCGGGGTATTGTCGTCCAATACAGTCCGATCAATGCCCCGATCAGACGGGTCCGCGGGACGGAAGGGGTCCAGGGCGCAGTGAACACGACCACGCGATCCCGGTCACCGCTCGGCCGGGCTTCCCCGCCCGCGCCCGACTGTCGCCACTGCGGCTTCACATCCGCCCCGATCAGGCAGGATGCGATCGCCGACGTGCTCAGGCAGTACGCGGCCGGCTGGCAGCGGTGCCTGCGCGACCTGGGCCTCGGCAGTCGGCGCGCGGGCCTGCCCGCCTGGTCGCCCCTGGAACGGGGCTGCCACGTCCGGGACATGTGCCTGCTGTTCCACACTCGGCTCGATGCAATCCTCGGGCAACCATCGATTGCACCGATATCACGGACCGGGGAGGAGTCCGGGGCAGCGGCGGACCGCTCGGACGGCGGCCCGCGCTACCGGGACGAGGAGCCGCGGCAGGTGGCTCAGGAGCTGGGGTGTGCCGCCGAGGCCCTGGCCCGCCGCCTGGCCACGCTCACCGCCGACGACTGGGACCGCGACGATCCACGCCTGGCCGATCCGCGGCTCACCGTCGACTTTTTCACCCGTCACCTCCTCCACGACATCGCGCACGACCTCGCCGAGGTCCTGCGCGACGGCCACGCCGACGAAGCGGGTCCCGGGGGACGACGGCACAACGCACCGAAGAATTGAGGGGTTTTCATGGTTGAACTGAGCGGGATCCTCGGCGTGGTGATGGTGGCCCTCGGCATGGTGCTCACCCCAGGCCCGAACATGATCTATCTCGTCTCCCGCAGCATCACCCAGGGCAGGCGCGCCGGCATCGTCTCGCTCGGCGGCGTCGCCATCGGGTTCATGGTGTACCTGCTCGCCGCGAACCTGGGTCTGTCGGTCGTCTTCCTCGCCGTGCCCGAGTTGTACTTCGCGGTGAAGCTCGCGGGCGCCGCCTACCTCGCCTACCTGGCCTGGAACGCTCTGAAGCCGGGCGGCGTCTCCGTCTTCGCCCCGCAGGACGTGCCGCACGACTCACCGCGCAAGCTGTTCACCATGGGTTTGATGACGAACCTGCTCAACCCGAAGATCGCCATCATGTACCTCTCGCTCATCCCTCAGTTCATCGACCTGGACAAGGGCCACGTCCTCCTGCAGGGCCTCCTCCTCGGCTCGATCCAGATCGTGGTCAGCGTCGCGGTCAACCTCGCCATCGTCCTGGCGGCCGGCGCCATCGCCGTCTTCCTCGCACGCCGCCCGTCCTGGCTCAAGGTGCAGCGCTACGCGATGGGCACGGTGCTGGGCGCGCTCGCCATCTCCCTGGCCATCGACACCTCGGGCCCGGCCAAGGCGAACTGACGCCACGGCAGTTGGACCCGGGGGCAAGGCCGGAGGGCCGGTAGCGGAATCCCGCTACCGGC
>NZ_JBFAHW010000078.1:0-48704 GCF_040654355.1 Streptomyces sp. NPDC050704
CCCGCCGCCCCTACCCGTCCCATCCCTGGGGGCTGCGCCCCCAGACCCCCGCCTATCGGCCTGAACGGCCTCGTCCTCAAACGCCGGACGGGCTGGAGGGGCCTGGGCTGGGCTGCAAGGGCGGGCTGACTGGGTGCGCGGGCGAGCTGAGGCGCGCGGTCGGGCTGGAGGGCAGGGCGCAGCCCGCCCTCCAGGGGCGCGGGGCTGTGACATTTGCGGCTCCGCCGCGGGGCGCGACCAGCCCCCACCCACCCGCACCCGACCCCCTCCCACCCATCCCCCCTCCACACGTCAAACCCCACCAACCCCGAACCAACCCCCGCCCCACCCATCCCACCCAACCCGAACAACCCGGCCCAACCGCCGGAGGCACCCGGTCCGGTTAAGTCAATCGGCGACGAACGGTGACGGACCGCATGCGTAATGTGATGTGCTGGGACCGCTCGTTGACCGGGCAGGGGCTATCAGGGCTGACGGGGGCACGAGGGAGGGAACGTCGCATGGGGTCGGAGCAGATTCGCCGGTGGGAGTCGGGAGCGCTGGCGCACGCCGTCACCGACCCCTTCGGACAGGGCCCGGTCCCCTGGCTGCGCGGCAGTGAGCACTACTTCGACGACACCGGCCAGGTCGTCCCGTGGTACGTGGACCACACCCCGCCCCCCGGCGCCACCTACCCGACCAGCCGCAACCCCAACACCCGCTCGGACTCGGGCACCCCCACCCCCCGCTCAACCGCCGGCGGCCCCCGCACGGCCGACGACGTACACCGGCAGATCAAGGGCTTCGCCTCCACCGGCGCGGCCGCCCCCGGCGAGGCCATCGACTTCCACATCACCGTGGACCCGCCTCAGCAGTTCAGCGTGGACATCTACCGCATCGGCCACTACGGCGGCGACGGCGCCAGCAAGATCACCACCAGCCCCCGCCTCCCCGGCATCGTCCAGCCGCCCCCGCTCACCGCGGACCGTACGGTCTCCTGTCACCACTGGTGGCTGTCGTGGCGGCTCCAGATCCCCAGCTACTGGAGCGTCGGCGCGTACGTGGCCGTCCTCACCACGGACGACGGCCACCGCTCGCACATCCCGTTCACGGTCCGCGACGACCACCCCGCCGACCTGCTGCTGCTCCTCCCGGACATCACATGGCAGGCGTACAACCTCTACCCGGAGGACGGCCACACCGGCGCCAGCCTCTACCACGCGTGGGACGAGAGCGGCCGGCTGCTCGGCGAGGCCGACGCCGCGACGACGGTCTCCTTCGACCGGCCGTACGCGGGCGCCGGCCTGCCCCTGCACGTGGGCCACGCCTACGACTTCATCCGCTGGGCCGAGCGCTACGGCTACGACCTCGCGTACGCCGACGCCCGCGACCTGCACGCCGGCCGCGTCGACCCCACCCGCTACCGGGGCCTGGTCTTCCCCGGCCACGACGAGTACTGGTCGACGACCATGCGCCGTACCGTGGAAGCGGCCCGCGACCGCGGCACCTCGCTCGTCTTCCTCTCCGCCAACACCATGTACTGGCAGGCGGAGCTGGGCCCGTCCCCGTCCGGCGTCCCCGACCGCCTGCTCACCTGCCTGAAACGCCGCTGCCCCGGAAAACCCGCCCTGTGGCGCGAGATCGACCGCCCGGAGCAGGAGCTCCTCGGCATCCAGTACGCGGGCCGGGTCCCCGAGGCGCACCCGCTGGTCGTCCGCAACGCCGACCACTGGATGTGGGAGGCCACCGGCGCGCACGAGGGCGACGAACTCGAGGGCATGGTCGCGGGCGAGGCCGACCGCTACTTCCCCCGCGTCACCCTTCCCGAGCACCAGGGCCGCATCCTGCTGTCCCACTCCCCGTACCGGGACACCGAAGGCGCGATCCGCCACCAGGAGACGTCCCTGTACCGCGCCCCCTCCGGCGCCCTCGTCTTCGCGGCCGGCACCTTCGCCTGGTCCCCGGCCCTGGACCGCCCCGGCCACGTCGACCCTCGCGTCCAACGCGCCACGGCCAACCTCCTGGACCGCATCTGCAAGCGCGACTGACCGGATTGACCGGACCGACCGGACCCCGTTCACCTGCGGCTTCCCGGAATGCGGGAGAATCGGGCCATCCAGTCAGAACCGCGGGAGGGAATCGTGTCCGGATTCGTAGAAAAGCCCGAACCCCTTGAGGTTCCGGGTCTGGTGCATCTGCACACCGGCAAGGTGCGCGACCTGTACCAGAACGAGGCGGGCGACCTCGTGATGGTCGCCAGCGACCGCATCTCCGCGTTCGACTGGGTACTCCCCACGGAGATCCCCGACAAGGGCCGCGTCCTCACGCAGCTCTCCCTCTGGTGGTTCGACCAGATCGCGGACCTGCTCCCGAACCACGTGCTGAGCACCGACGTCCCGGCCGGCGCCCCCGCCGACTGGGAGGGCCGCACCATGGTCTGCAAGTCCCTGCGGATGGTTCCGGTCGAGTGTGTCGCCCGCGGTTATCTCACCGGCTCGGGCCTCACCGAGTACAAGGAGACCCGTACGGTCTGCGGTCTCGCCCTCCCCGAAGGCCTGACCGACGGCTCGGAACTCCCCGCGCCGATCTTCACGCCCGCGACGAAGGCGGCGGTCGGCGAGCACGACGAGAACGTCTCGTACGAGGAGGTCGCCCGCCAGGTCGGCGCCGACACCGCGGCCCAGCTGCGCCAGGCGACGCTCGCCGTCTACGGCCGCGGCCGCGACATCGCGCGCGACCGCGGGATCATCCTCGCCGACACGAAGTTCGAGTTCGGCTTCGACGGCGAGACGCTCGTCGTCGCGGACGAGGTGCTGACCCCGGACTCCTCCCGCTTCTGGCCGGCCGACCTGTGGGAGCCGGGCCGCGCGCAGCCCTCGTTCGACAAGCAGTTCGTGCGCGACTGGCTGACCTCCGCCGAGTCCGGCTGGGACCGCGGGAGCGAGCAGCCGCCGCCGGCTCTGCCCACGCAGGTCGTGGACGCGACCCGCGCCAAGTACGTCGAGGCGTACGAGCGCCTGACCGGCGGCACCTGGACCTGAGCGCGCCCGGCGCACACGAAGAAGCCCCCGGTCGTGATGACCGGGGGCTTCTCACTGCTCTTACAAGCTTTCCTGCACCGAGCGGACGACCAGGTTCGAACTGGCGACCTCAACCTTGGCAAGGTTGCGCTCTACCAACTGAGCTACGTCCGCGCTGCGCCGTGGCGCGACAGCCACTATACCCAACCTCGCTGCCGTGCGAGCCGCACCGCCGTGTGCCGGTTCTCGACCCCGAGCTTGGACACGGCCGACGACAGATAGTTCCGTACGGTCCCCTGCGACAGCGAGGCCCGCTCCGCGATCTCGGCGACGGGCGCCCCGTCGGCGGCCAGCTCCAGCACCTCGGCCTCGCGCGCGGTCAGCGGCGAGTCCCCGGCGGAGATCGCGTCGGCGGCCAACTCCGGGTCGACGTAACGGTTCCCGGCCTGCACGGTACGGATGATCTCGGCGAGCCGCTGCGCGCTGACGGTCTTCGGGACGAACCCCCGCACACCTGCCTCAAGCGCCCGCTTCAGATGTCCCGGCCGTCCATGGCTCGTCACGATCAGCACCCGGCAGGCGGGAAGTTCGGCCCGCAGCGATGTGGCCACCTTCACACCGTCCGCCCCTGGCATCTGAAGATCCAGCACGGCCACGTCGGGTTCGTGGGCCCGGGCCATCGCCAACGCCTCGGGTCCCGTGGCCGCCTCGGCCACCACCAGCAGATCGTCCTCCAGCGCGAGCAGCGCGGCCAGCGCCCCACGGATGAGGTGCTCGTCGTCGGCGAGCAGCAGCCGGACGGGTCGTACGGACGTCATGAGGTGACCTCTTCGTTCACGCGGCGCGCATCAGGGGCCGACGAGGAGGACGCCGGGGACTGCGGAGGTGAAGGGGGCGAAGAAGGCGAAGGGAGCGGCTGGGACTCCTGTGGCTCCTGGGACTGCTGGGACCGCAGGGAATCCGGCGCCGAGGACAGCGGCAGCGGAACCTCGGCCACCACCCGGAACAGGTCACCGCCGGCCGGCCCCGCGTCCAGCGTCCCGCCCACCGCGGACAGCCGCTCCCGAAGCCCCGCGAGACCGGACCCGCTCCTCGCTCCGGCGGAGCCACCCGCGCCGGCCGCCCCGTCGCTCTCCACGGTCAGGGCGACGCGAGCCCCGGCCACCGCCAGCGACACCCGGCACCGCCTCGCGTTCCCGTGCCGCAGCACGTTCGTCGTCGCCTCCCGTACGACCCAGCCAAGGGCCGACTGCACCGCCGCGGGCAGCTCCGTCGCGGAGCCGGTCACCGTGCAGTCGACCCCGGCGGCGGTCAACACCCCCTGTGCACCGGCGAGTTCGGCGCCGAGGTCGGCTTCCCGGTAGCCGCGTACGACCTCGCGCACCTCCTTCTGCGACTCGCGGGCGATCCGCTGCACCTCGATCATCTGGTCCACGGCCTCGGGCCGTTCGCGCCGCGAGAGCTGGACGGCGAGCTCGCTCTTCAGGGCGATCACCGCGAGGTTGCGGCCCATCACGTCGTGCAGGTCGCGCCCGAAGCGCAGCCGTTCCTCGGCGACGGCGAGGCGGGCGCGGGTCTCGCGGGCCGCGTCGAGTTCGTACACGGCGTTGAGCAGCCACACCGAGAAGACGGAGGTGAAGGTGAGGAACCCGCCGGCGATCATCACGATCAGCGCGGTGATCAGCGCGGTGGACCCGGGGACACCCAGCGCCAGCGCCACGGCCGCGACGCCCGCCGGGAGGCCGCCCACGATCGTCAGCACGCGCCGCCGGCCGCGCACCCCGAGTACCAGGGCGCCGATCCCGAAGGTCATCACGCCCGCGAAGAGCGTGCCCGCCGCGTTGTCGGAGCCCTCGCCGGGGCCGTACTCCAAGAGGGCAAGCGCGCCGATCCCCAGCAGCCCGGTGACCGTACCGAGCACGGCGAGCAGGCGTACGGGCTGCTCCCGCCTCCCGAGCGTCCAGTCGAGCGCCCGGGACGCGGTCACCGCACAGAACACGGCGTGCCCGCACAGCGGCAGGAACAGCAAGCCGGCGAGGCCCGTTCCCACCTGTCCGAACAGGGGAAGCCCGATCGCGGCGATCTCCATCAACGCGAAGAAGTGGAAGGACCAGCGCGTGTACGACTCGACCTTGGCCGGCGTGCTCTGCCCGCGCCACCAGGCTCCCGGCCTCCGCATATCCGCCCTCACCTGCCCTGTCGTCGCCCTCACCTGCTCCGCTGTCGCCTTCGCGGCGCCCGCAATGTCCGCCCCCGCCATGCCGCCCGTCCCGTCCGTCTCAGTGCCGCGGCTCCCAGCGGAACCACCGCCTTACAGCAAACACCGCCAGTACGGTCCAGGCCACCGCCGTGGCGACGGCGCCCAGGGCGTCGTACGCGGAGAGGTCGCCGGTCCAGCCGCCGCGGATCAGCGTGATCACCGGTGTGAGCGGCAGCAGTTCGCAGAAGGAGGCGAGGCGGTCGGGCAGGACTTCGAGCGGTACGAAGGTGCCGGAGCCCATCATGGACACCAGCAGCAGCGGCATCGCCGCCACCTGGGCGCTCTCCACACTCCTGCTGAAGCTGGCGGTGACCGCCGCGAGCGCGGGCCACATTGCGAGACCCAACAGCAGGCCCAGGACGGCGAGGTGGGGTGCCTCGGGTGCTCCCACGTCGAGGAGCACCGCGCAAGCGGCCGTCAGTGCCAGGCACTGCACCAGGCCGATGAGGACCGACGGCAGTGCGGCGCCGGCCAGGATCTCCGCGTCCCGCAGCTCCCCGGTGCGCAGCCGCTTGAGGACGAGCTCCTCACGGCGGGCGGCGTAGACGCTCACCAGCGAGCTGTAGACCGCGAAGAGCAGGGAGAAGCCGACGGTGGAGGGCAGGATGACCGACCCGACCGAGAGGCCCGCCTCCTTGAGGTCCATGTCCTCGACGACGGAGCGCAGGCTGAACGGCAGCACCAGCGGCACGAACACGGCCGCGAAGAGCGTGGCCTTGCCGCGCACGAGCAGCGTCAGCTCGGCCCGCGCCAGCGCCGCCATCCGGCCCGCGGCGGTCACCGCCGTACCCGGGCTCACGGATGCGGCCTTCGTCACAGTCCCCGCGCTCATGCCACCCGCTCCTTCTCCGAGATACCCGAAACACCCGAGTTGCCCGAGGTCTCCGACGCCGCCGCGGACACCTCGCGGGCGATCCGCAGGAACGCCTCCTCCAGCGACCCGGACCGCATGTCGAGCCCCCGCAGCTCGACCCCGGCCCGCTCGGCCCACACCAGCAGCCCGGTGGCGGCCCGTTGCAGCTCACCGGTCCGCAGCCGGACCACCCGGCCGTCCGTCTCGTGCCCGGTGACGCCGAGCGAGGCGAGCGGCGGCAGATCGCCGAGGAAGTAGCCGTCGGGCAGCTCGAAGGAGATCCGGGACGGCTGGGAGGCGGTCACCTCGGCCGGGGTCCCGGAGACCGCGATCCGCCCCGCGTGCAGGATCGCGAGCCGGTCGGCGAGCCCTTCCGCCTCCTCCAGGTAGTGCGTGGTGAGCAGCACGGTCGTGCCCGTGTCGCGCAGCTCGCGCACCAACGCCCAGGTCTCCTGGCGCCCTTCGGCGTCGAGCCCGGTCGTCGGCTCGTCCAGGAAGAGCACCTCGGGCCGGCCGAGGAGCGCGATCGCCAGGTCCATGCGCCGCCTCTCGCCCCCGGACAACTGCTTCACCCGTACGCCGGTCCGTCGCTCCAGTCCGACCAGCGACAGCGCCTCGCCCACCGGGCGGGCCCCGCTGGTGCAGCCCGCCCACATCCGTACGGTCTCCGCGACGGTCAGCTCGGACGAGAAGCCGCCCTCCTGGAGCATGACGCCGATGCGTGGACGCACGGCGGCGCGTTCCGTGTACGGGTCGTGGCCGAGGACCCGTACCCGTCCGCCGGCCGGCGGCGCGAGGCCCTCCAGCAGTTCGACCGTGGAGGTCTTGCCCGCGCCGTTGGTCCCGAGCAGTGCGAACAGCTCCCCGCGGCCGACGTTGAAGGTCACCCCCCGGACCGCCTCGAACTCTCCCCCGTACACGCGTCGTAGATCCGTGACCTCGATCACATGCTCGTTCACGTGCCTTTTCACGTGCTCTTTCGCGTTCATGGGACCAGCCTCGCCGCTGTCGGCGGGCGGGGGCAGTGCGCGCTGTCATCGCTGCACATGACAAATGTCAGACGGCGGAAGCCAGGACGGCGGAAAGCGGGGCGCCGACAGCCAGGACGCCGGAAAGCGAGCAGGCATGCAAAAAACCCCGGTCTCGATGACCGGGGCCTTTACCTGCTGGAGCGGACGACCAGGTTCGAACTGGCGACCTCAACCTTGGCAAGGTTGCGCTCTACCAACTGAGCTACGTCCGCATTGCCTCCGACCGGCTCTCACCGATCGGCGCGGGCACCAGCCTACCTGATCCACCACAGTGGTCGGTAAGCGATGCAGAGCGGGTGACAGGAATTGCACACTGCGCCTTCCCCCTGGAAGGGGGATGTTCTGCTACTGAACTACACCCGCGTGACTCCGGTGAGCCGGGCCTTTCGGCCTTGCCCCTCGGCGTGCTCCAGACTCTAGCTGATCGGCGGGGGTGCAGCGCAAGTCGGCTGCCCCCAGGGCCCGCTGACGGACCCGGGACGCACCGACCGGCACCCCCGCCGCAAGGTCAGCGCGCCGTCACTGCGCCGCGGTGAACGCCTCGTAGACCTTCTTGGGGATGCGTCCGCGGGCGGGCACCTCCAGCTTGTTGGACTGCGCCCAGGCCCGGACGGCCGCCGGGTCCGGGGCGACCGCCGTCTGCCGGTAGGCCTTGCCGGAGCGCGACCGCTTCCGGCCGGCCTCCACGTACGGCTCCAGGGCGCTACGCAGTTTCTTCGCGTTGGCTTGGTTCAGGTCGATCTCGTACGACTTGCCGTCCAGACCGAAGGCGATCGTTTCCGCCGCTTCCGAGCCGTCGATGTCGTCGAAGAGAGTGACTACGACACGCTGCGCCACGAATATCGGTCCCTTCATGCGGCACCTCTTGAGCGACGTCCGATGACGTGCGGAGATGCCGACTGTCCGGCTGCATTTATGAGTGATTGGGCAAAGTATCGACTATTGACAATTCATTTGTACAGTGCCCGGCAATCCAATGTGAAGCTCGACTAAATCTCTTGGCGTGTCCCAGGGCAATAGGAGCCAGGGTCTCGATCCGGATCTTTCCCAGGATTTTTCGTGACGGAAGCCCCTTGATAGCTCCTCGATGCAGAATCGTGATGGCCGTCACGTAGATTCCTACGAATCTACCCGCGTAGAAATTTTGTGCGGGTAGTCTGAAGGAACCTGCTCAGCACCACACACCGGGAGTGCCAGTGGCACGCGTCGTAGTCGACGTCATGCTCAAGCCGGAGATCCTCGACCCCCAGGGCCAGGCGGTGCAGCGTGCACTGCCGCGCCTCGGTTTCGAGGGTGTCTCCGACGTACGTCAGGGAAAGCGATTCGAACTGGAAGTGGACGGACCGGTGGACGACGCCGCGCTCGCCCGCATCCATGAACTGGCGGAATCCTTCCTCGCCAACACCGTGATCGAAGACTTCACCGTCAAGGTGGAGGAAGTCGCGGAGGTCGGAAAGTGACCGCTCGTATTGGCGTGGTCACTTTCCCTGGCAGCCTCGACGACCGGGACACCCAGCGCGCGATCAGGCTCGCCGGTGCCGAACCCGTCGCTCTCTGGCACAAGGACAAGGACCTCAAGCAGGTCGACGCGGTGGTGCTGTGCGGCGGTTTCTCGTACGGCGACTATCTGCGCGCCGGAGCCATCGCGCGCTTCTCGCCGGTGATGGAGACCGTCATTGAGCAGGCGAAGTCGGAAATGCCGGTGCTCGGCATCTGCAACGGCTTCCAGATCCTGACCGAGGCCCATCTCCTGCCCGGCGGCATGCTCGGCAACGACCACCGGCACTTCATCTGCCGTGACCAGAAACTGCGGGTGGAGAACGCGGACACCGCCTGGACGACGGACTACACCGCCGGCCAGGAGATCCACGTCCCGCTGAAGAACATGGACGGGCGGTACGTCGCCGACGAGCGCACCCTCGACATGCTGGAGGCGGAGGGCCGAGTCGCCTTCCGTTACCTGGACTTCAACCCGAACGGTTCCCTCCGGGACATCGCCGGCATCTCGAACGCGGCGGGCAACGTCGTCGGCCTCATGCCGCACCCCGAGCACGCGGTCGAGCCCCTCGTCGGGACCGGCCGCACCGACGGCCTCCCCTTCTTCACCTCGATCCTCAAGAAGCTGGTCAACGCATGAGCCGGACGCCTCTGGACACGGTCGAGCACGCGGCCGGGACCCCCGACGTCGAGCTGCCCTGGGCCGAACTCGGCCTGAAGAAGGACGAGTACGAGCGGGTCGTGGAGATCCTCGGCCGCCGGCCCACCGGTGCCGAACTCGCCATGTACTCGGTCATGTGGTCCGAGCACTGCTCGTACAAGTCCTCCAAGGTCCATCTCAAGCAGTTCGGCGAGAAGGCCCCCCACTCGGACGCCCTCCTCGTCGGCATCGGCGAGAACGCCGGTGTCGTCGACGTCGGGCAGGGCTACGCGGTCACCTTCAAGGTCGAGTCGCACAACCACCCGTCGTACGTCGAGCCCTACCAGGGCGCGGCCACCGGCGTCGGCGGCATCGTGCGCGACATCATCGCGATGGGCGCGCGGCCGGTCGCCGTGGTCGACCCGCTCCGCTTCGGCGCGGCGGACCACCCCGACACCAAGCGCGTACTCCCGGGCGTCGTCGCCGGCATCGGCGGCTACGGCAACTGCCTCGGTCTGCCGAACATCGGCGGCGAGGTCGTCTTCGACGCCTGCTACCAGGGCAACCCCCTCGTGAACGCCGGTGCCATCGGCGTCATGCGGCACGAGGACATCCACCTCGCCAAGGCGTCCGGACCCGGCAACAAGGTCATCCTGTACGGGGCCCGCACGGGCGGCGACGGCATCGGCGGTGCCTCGATCCTCGCCTCCGAGACCTTCGACGACGCCAAGCCGTCCAAGCGCCCCGCCGTCCAGGTCGGCGACCCCTTCCAGGAGAAGCTCCTCATCGAGTGCACCCTGGAGGCCTTCGCCGAGAAGCTGGTCGTCGGCATCCAGGACCTCGGCGCGGCCGGACTCTCCTGCGCGACAAGCGAGTTGGCGTCCAACGGCTCCGGCGGCATGCGCGTCACGCTGGACGACGTACCCCTGCGCGACTCCACGCTCTCGCCCGAGGAAATCCTCATGAGCGAGTCGCAGGAACGCATGTGCGCGGTCGTCGAGCCGGAGAAGGTCGACCGCTTCCTGGAGATCTGCGACAAGTGGGACGTCATCGCCACCGTCATCGGTGAGGTGACCGACGGCGACCGCCTGGAGATCTACTGGCACGGCGGCAAGATCGTCGACGTCGACCCGCGCACGGTCGCGCACGACGGCCCGGTCTACGAGCGCCCGTACGCCCGCCCGCACTGGCAGGACGCCCTCCAGGCGGACGACGCCAACAAGCTGCCCAGGCCCACCACTTCGGACGAGCTCAAGGACCAGGTCCTCAAGCTGGTCGGCTCCCCGAACCAGGCCTCCAAGTCCTGGATCACCAGCCAGTACGACCACTTCGTGCAGGGCAACACCGTGCTGGCGCAGCCCGAGGACTCGGGCATGATCCGCATCGACGAGGCGTCAGGCCTCGGCGTAGCCATCGCCACGGACGGCAACGGCCGGTTCGCGAAGCTGGACCCGTACACGGGTGCGCAGCTCGCCCTCGCCGAGGCGTACCGCAACGTCGCGACGACCGGCGCCAAGCCGCTCGCCGTCTCCGACTGCCTGAACTTCGGCTCGCCCGAAGACCCGGCGGTGATGTGGCAGTTCGCGGAGGCCATCCGCGGACTGGCCGACGGCTGCCAGCAGTTGGGCACCCCGGTGACCGGCGGCAACGTCTCGCTGTACAACCAGACCGGCGAGGCCGCCATCCACCCGACCCCGGTCGTGGCCGTCCTCGGCGTCATCGACGACGTGGCGCGTCGCACCCCGGTCGCCTTCCAGGAGGAAGGGCAGCTGCTCTATCTCCTCGGTGACACCCGTGAGGAGTTCGGCGGTTCGGCCTGGTCGCAGGTGATCCACGACCACCTCGGCGGGCTGCCGCCCAAGGTGGACCTGGAGCGCGAGCGCCTGCTGGCCGAGATCCTGATCTCCGCCTCCCGCGACGGCATGATCGACTCCGCGCACGACCTGTCCGACGGCGGTCTGATCCAGGCCGTGGTCGAGTCGGCCCTGCTCGGCGGCAAGGGCGCGCGTCTCGTCGTACCCGACGGCCTCGACGCCTTCACCTTCCTCTTCTCCGAGTCCGCGGGCCGCGCGATCGTCGCGATCCCGCGCTCCGAGGAACTCCGCTTCAACGACATGTGCGGGGCGCGGGGCCTGCCCGTCACCCGCGTCGGCGTCGTCGACGGGGACTCGGTGGAGGTCCAGGGCGAGTTCACCCTCCCCCTGACCGAACTGCGCACGGTGCACGAGGAGACGATCCCGGCGCTGCTGGCCTGACAGCCCGTACGCACTGAAGGCCCCGCCCGGACTCCTTGCTCAGGAGCCCGGGCGGGGCCTTCGGCATGCGGGCGCTCAGCTCAGAAGCAGCCTCTCAGCACAGCACGGTCTTGTCGTAGTCGCCCAAGCCGTCGTAGGTCCAGGACTTGCTGGCCCCGGGCTTCAGCGTCCAGCACGAGCCGTCGCTCCCCCAGGAAATAACGATCTTGACCTTTTTGGTCGTACTGCAGTTGTTCGTCAGTTCGATCCACACGTAGGCATTGCTGGCCGGCCTCTGCACGTTCCGATCGACGCACGCGGGCGCCGTGTCGCCTGCCGCCGCGTACGCCGACGGGGCGGTGGCCACGACGGAGAGTGACGCGGCGAGCAGCGCCGTCACGGCGACCCCGGACTTCTTGATCAAGGACATGGAGCGAACCTTCCCCGTTGGAGATGGAGCGGTCACCACGCTGGTCATCACGCGGCTCGCAAGCCATTGGAAGGGCGAACGGGCCGGGGCGGAACCTGAAGAGTTATAGGGCGTGCTCGTCGCCCTGTCCACGGCTCGCCCGTGAGCCTGACGGAACTTGACGGAACATGAGGGAAGTCAACGGAACTTGGGGAACGATGTCCGCACGCAAGCTCGCCATGACGGCCTTCCGCCCACACGACCGGCAGCGCGGTCACCTGAGCCGTACCTCCACTTCCAGCTGATGGACGGCCCCGACCCGGACACCGCCCGCAGCCTCCCCCACCTAGGGTGATCTCCATGCCACCGGCCAAGAAGCGCCTCCGCAGCTACGATCCCGGCAAGACCCGCGCCGCCGTTCTGACCCAGTTCGGGAACGTGCGGACGGCTGTCCGCACCCTCACGCCCGAGCAGCTCGCGCAGCCCACCCGCCTAGGCGACTGGACCGTACGCGACCTGGCCGCCCACATCACCATGGCCGTCGAGACCGTCAGCCGGAACCTTGATCGGGACGAACCGGACAAGGCGGAGCTCACCCTGCTGGACTGGCCGTTCGCGACCGCCGGCAGAGCGGGCGACATCGCCGACGACACCCGGGAGCTGGCCAGGGCCAACCCGGACCTCGACGCGCTCTACGCCCGCACCGGGCAGCGCGTCATCGAGCGCCTGGCGGCGGCTCCCGACACCAGGCTGCTCGGCACCCGCACCGGCTCCATGAGCCTCGCCGACTACCTCGTCACCCGTACGGTCGAGCTCGTCGTCCACACCGACGACCTGAACGCGGCCGTCCCGGGCCTCGACATCCCGTACGACCGCCAGGCCCTCGCCGCCTGCACCCGCCTCCTCGCCGACGCGCTCGCGGTGAAGGCACCCGGCGCCTCCACCGAGGTGCGCTTGCCGCCGTACGCGGTCGTGCAGTGCGTGGAGGGCCCGCGCCACACCCGCGGCACCCCGCCGAACGTCGTCGAGACGGACCCGCTGACCTGGATCCGGCTCGCGACGGGACGTACGGAATGGCGGACGGCCCTCGCCGACGCCCAGGTCAGCGCGAGCGGAGAACGGGCCGACCTGGGCGGACTGCTCCCCCTGATGCGCTGAGAGCCTGTGTCTGAACCCCCCGATGGGCCGAGAAGCCGAGAAGGGGAACCAAGAACCCCACCCGTCCCGTCAAAGCGGCATGCACACGCAGCGTCTTACCCTCAGCGCCCGTAGCGTCCTCAGCGCCCGAAGCAGCCTCGGCCTCCTGGCCGTCACCGGGCTGCTCGCCACCGCCGCCTGCGGCACGGAGAGCGGCGACGACAAGTCCGGCTCGTCGGGTTCCGGTTCCGTCGGCACCCGGAACGCCACCGAGATCGCCGGCAAGCACTGGAACGTGGAGAGCGTGACGGTCGGCGGCACGAAGCACGACGCCCCGGCCGGTGCCTACGTCGAATTCGGCAAGGACGGCAAGGTGGGCGGCAACTACGGCTGCAACCACTTCGGGGCGAGCGCCGAGATCAAGGGCGACACCATCGTGGTCGGCGACGACGCGATCACGACCATGAAGGCATGTACGGCCAAGGGCGCGATGGAGTTCGAGTCCCGGCTGGGCGACGCGATCTCCGACAGCACGATCAAGGCTGCGGTCGACGACGGCAAGCTGACGCTGACCACGAAGGACGGCCACACCGTGAAGCTCACCGCCGAGCAGCCCGCCGAGCTCCACGGCACGAAGTGGAACGTCACGTCCCTGGTGAAGGGCGATGTGAAGGGCGAGTCGGCCGTGCCCCTGGCCTCCGAGGCCGAGGGCAAGGTCCACCTCACCTTCGACGAGAAGGCCGGCACCGTCAGCGGGCAACTCGGCTGCAACCGGGTGACGGCGAAGGCGACGGTCAGCGACGGCGGTATCACTCTGGGCAGGGCGGGGACCACCCGCAAGATGTGCTCCGCCTCACTCATGGACACCGAAAAAGCCCTGCTGAAGCTCTTCGACGGCACCGTGAAGTACCAGCTCAAGCACCGCACCCTCACGCTGACCAGCGAAAACGGCGCGGGCCTCCAAGCGGCCGCCGCCGAGTGATCCATCCCGGGCCCGCATCCCCAATTCGGACCAGTGGGCGACCTCGCCTACACTCGGTGGCGTGCCACGTGGTGACGGTCGACTCAGTCATGATCTGCTCCCCGGCGAGAAAGGCCCCCAGGACGCTTGCGGCGTCTTCGGAGTCTGGGCTCCCGGCGAAGAGGTCGCCAAGCTCACTTACTTCGGGCTCTACGCCCTCCAGCATCGAGGCCAGGAATCCGCGGGAATCGCGGTAAGCAACGGCTCCAAGATCCTCGTCTTCAAGGACATGGGCCTCGTTTCCCAGGTCTTCGACGAGGCCTCCCTCGGTTCGCTCCTCGGTCATATCGCGGTCGGTCACGCCCGCTACTCGACCACCGGTGCCTCCACCTGGGAGAACGCCCAGCCCACCTTCCGTGCCACCGCGCACGGTTCCATCGCGCTCGGCCACAACGGCAACCTGGTCAACACGGCCGAGCTCGCCGAGATGGTCGCGGACCTGCCCAAGCAGGAGGGCCGCACCCCCCGGGTAGCGGCCACCAACGACACCGACCTCCTCACGGCCCTGCTCGCGGCCCAGGTCGACGAAGACGGCAAGCCGCTGACCATAGAGGAGGCCTCCGCAAAGGTCCTCCCGCAGGTCAAGGGCGCCTTCAGCCTCGTCTTCATGGACGAGCACACGCTGTACGCGGCCCGCGACCCGCAGGGCATCCGCCCGCTGGTCCTCGGCCGCCTGGAGCGCGGCTGGGTGGTCGCCTCCGAGTCCGCCGCCCTCGACATCTGCGGCGCGGCCTACGTCCGGGAGATCGAGCCGGGCGAGTTCGTCGCCATCGACGAGAACGGCCTCCGTACATCGCGATTCGCGGAAGCGAAGCCCAAGGGCTGCGTCTTCGAGTACGTGTATCTGGCCCGTCCTGACACGGACATCGCCGGCCGGAACGTGTACCTCTCGCGGGTCGAAATGGGCCGCAAACTCGCCAAGGAAGCCCCCGCCGAGGCCGATCTGGTCATAGCGACTCCGGAGTCCGGCACGCCCGCCGCGATCGGTTACGCGGAGGCGTCCGGCATCCCGTTCGGCGCCGGCCTGGTGAAGAACGCGTACGTCGGCCGGACCTTCATCCAGCCTTCACAGACCATCCGCCAGCTCGGCATCCGCCTCAAGCTGAATCCGCTCAAGGAAGTCATCAAGGGCAAGCGGCTGGTCGTCGTGGACGACTCGATCGTGCGCGGCAACACCCAGCGCGCGCTCGTCCGCATGCTCCGTGAGGCGGGCGCGGCAGAGGTCCACATCCGGATCTCGTCTCCGCCCGTGAAGTGGCCCTGCTTCTTCGGCATAGATTTCGCGACCCGGGCCGAGCTGATCGCCAACGGCATGACCATCGAGGAGATCGGCACCTCGCTGGGCGCCGACTCCCTCTCGTACATTTCCATCGACGGCATGATCGAGGCGACCACCATCGCCAAGCCGAACCTCTGCCGTGCCTGCTTCGACGGCGAGTACCCGATGGACCTCCCGGACCCCGAGCTCCTCGGCAAGCAGCTCCTGGAGACCGAACTGGCCGCCGGTCCGGCGGCCACGGCAGCGGCCGACGCGATCCGTCGCCCGTAAGCCTTCGCAGCCAAGTCCTCGCAGCCAAGACCCCGCAGCACTTCAGCTGTACGACACGAAAGCTCTCACTGTCATGTCTTCTGAGACCACAGGTGCCAGCTACGCGGCTGCCGGCGTCGACATCGAGGCGGGCGACCGCGCCGTAGAGCTCATGAAGGAGTGGGTGAAGAAGACGCAGCGCCCCGAGGTCCTCGGCGGCCTCGGCGGCTTCGCCGGCCTCTTCGACGCCTCCGCCCTCAAGCGCTACGAGCGGCCGCTGCTCGCCTCCGCCACCGACGGCGTGGGCACGAAGGTCGACCTGGCCCGGCAGCTCGGCGTGTACGACACCATCGGCCACGACCTGGTCGCGATGGTCATGGACGACATCGTGGTGTGCGGCGCCGAGCCGCTGTTCATGACCGACTACATCTGTGTCGGCAAGGTCCATCCCGAGCGTGTCGCGGCCATCGTGAAGGGCATCGCCGAGGGCTGTGTCCTCGCCGGCTGCGCCCTCGTGGGCGGCGAGACGGCCGAGCACCCGGGCCTCCTCGGCCCGGACGACTTCGACGTCGCGGGCGCCGGTACGGGCGTCGTGGAGGCCGACCGGCTGCTGGGCGCGGATCGTATCCGTAAGGGTGACGCGGTGATCGCCATGGCGGCCTCCGGACTTCACTCGAACGGGTACTCGCTCGTCCGGCACGTCCTCTTCGACCGCGCCAAGCTGAAGCTCGACCAGCACGTCGAGGAGTTCGGCCGCACCCTCGGCGAGGAGCTCCTGGAGCCCACCAAGATCTACTCGCTGGACTGCCTGGCCCTCACCCGCACGACCGACGTGCACGCCTACTCGCACGTCACGGGCGGCGGCCTCGCCGCCAACCTGGCCCGCGTGATCCCGGACACCCTGCACGCCACCGTCGACCGCGCCACCTGGACCCCGGCCCCCGTCTTCGACCTCGTAGGCACCACCGGCCAGGTAGACCGCCTGGAACTGGAAAAGACCCTGAACATGGGCGTAGGCATGATCGCAATCGTCCCCGAGGACTCGACGGACGTGGCCCTGGCCACCCTGGCGGACCGAGGCGTGGAAGCCTGGGTGGCAGGAGAGATCACCGACCGAGCGGCCCACGAATCGGGCGCCACCATGACCGGCAACTACGCCAACTGATCAGACGCCGGACCAGTGAAGCGCGCCCCTTAAGGGGCGCGGGGAACTGCGCGACCAGCCACAACGAACCCGCAGCCCGATAAACGAACCGCAGCTATCCCGGCGCCCCCCGCGGACGCGGCATGCACAAAACCCGGTCCGGCGCGAAACCGCCCGAACCGGGTGAGGTGCAGCAACAGCTACAGCACGACCACGGACCCTGCTAAGCCCGCTGCAAGCGCTACGCGCCGCGGCGTTGCGACGCGGGACCGGACTCCTCGTCCTCGTCATCGTCGTCGTTATAGCGATCCGCGTACTGGGCGTACGGGTCGTCTTCCTCGTCATCGTCCTCGAACGGCTCGCCATTCGGCGGCTGTTGCGAAGTCGAAGCGCCCAGCTCGTTGGCCAGACGCGACAGGTCTGTCCCGCCGCTGTTGTACTTCAGCTGGCGGGCGACCTTCGTCTGCTTGGCCTTGGCCCGGCCGCGCCCCATGGCTCGACCCCCTCGGTGACGGGGCTCGACGGCCCCAGAGTCTTGACACGCGTTCATGATCTAGAACGGACTCTCTGTTGAGAGACCGGTCCGTAGGGCATCCACGGTACCTGAGCCCACGCCCATACGGTACGTCGCCCACAGGACGCGCCTACGTCCAGGACCCACGAGGTGCCCTGTCCTCGCTGGTCAACCGCGATTTTAACCTCTTCTGGGAGAGCGACCCGCCGACGAACGTGAGAGTTCTCTCCAACACCCGCCGACGGGTACCTCTCAGAGGTCCTCGGGCGTCACGGACGGCGTGCCTCCGCCATCCGGTGCTCGGCGATCCGGTCGGCCGCCGCGGCCGGCGGAATCCCGTCTCCCTTCGCACGTGCGAATATGGCCAGCGTGGTGTCGAAGATCTTCGCGGCCTTGGCCTTGCACCGCTCGAAGTCGAAGCCGTGCAGCTCGTCGGCGACCTGGATGACACCGCCCGCGTTCACCACGTAGTCCGGCGCGTAGAGGATTCCGCGGTCGGCGAGGTCCTTCTCCACTCCCGCGTGCTCCAGCTGGTTGTTGGCCGCACCGCAGACGATCTTCGCGGTGAGTGCCGGCACGGAGTCGTCGTTCAGGGCGCCGCCGAGCGCGCAGGGGGCGTAGATGTCGAGCCCCGCCACCCGGATCAGCGCGTCCGTGTCCGTGACGGCCGTCACGCCGGTCGGGTGCTTGTCCAGGACCCGGCGTACGGAGGCCTCCCGTACGTCCGTGATCACGACCTCGGCGCCGTCCTCCAGGAGATGCTCCACGAGGTGGTGCCCGACCTTGCCGACGCCCGCGATGCCGACCCGGCGGCCGCGCAGCGACGGGTCGCCCCACAGGTGCCGGGCGGAGGCCCGCATGCCCTGGAAGACCCCGAAGGCGGTGAGGACGGACGAGTCCCCGGCGCCCCCGTTCTCGGGCGAGCGCCCGGTCGTCCAGCGGCACTCCCGCGCCACCACGTCCATGTCGGCCACGTACGTACCGACGTCGCAGGCGGTCACGTACCGCCCGCCCAGCGAGGCCACGAACCGGCCGTACGCGAGGAGCAGCTCCTCCGTCTTGATCCGGTCCGGGTCGCCGATGATCACGGCCTTGCCACCGCCGTGGTCGAGGCCGGCCATGGCGTTCTTGTACGACATCCCGCGCGCGAGGTTCAGGGCGTCGGCGACGGCCTCCTCCTCGCTCGCGTACGGGTAGAAGCGCGTGCCGCCGAGGGCCGGGCCCAGGGCGGTCGAGTGGATGGCGATGACGGCCTTGAGGCCGCTGGCCCGGTCCTGGCACAGCACTACTTGCTCATGGCCACCCTGATCCGAGTGGAACAGGGTGTGCAGTACGTCGGCGGGCGCGCCGGTTACGTCGGTCACTGTGGTGACTCCCAGGTAAGTAGCGGCGAGTTGGGGAGGCGGATCCCGTACGGGTGGCGGGTTCCGTGGCACGAGATTAGAGCCTGCGCGTGCCCGCCATCCGCGCAGTGGTCAGGATCACCTTCTCCCGGAGTACGGCCTGGGCGCATCGGAGTACGGGCGCGTCCCGCCGTGGGACGATTTGAGTGTTTTCCCGCGCGCTTGTGGGCAGGTTTCGCGGGTTTTCCGGCAGGCCCGCGGGGGAGGGAGCAAGCGTGCCCAAAGTGTCGTCGTTGATCGTCCCGTACGCGTCCTATCTGCGCGTGTACGAACCGCTGGCGGCCTTCCCGGAGCCGGAGCGCGGCTACTGGGCGCGTTACGCGCGCCGCCCGGAGCGCCCCTCCTACCAGGACGAACTGCGCCGGTCCCTGGCCGACCTGCTGCCCGTCCCGCCGATCCCGGTGCCGGTGCACGAGAGCGGCGACGCCTTCGTCACGGACGTGGACGGCGTGCTGTGCGTGTGCCCCTGGCGCACCCGGCTGCGCGGCTGGCAGGCGCTGGGAGACCTGGCCGAGGAGCTGCCGCCACCGGTCCTGGACGCGGTGCTGCCCGCGGTCGTACGCCGTCAGGCGACCCAGGACTACGAGCGCTGGCTGACCCGCAACCCCGACGCCCGGCCCTGGATCCGCACCTCGACCTGGCAGGTGCCGCTGAACTGGTTCGTGCTCGTGTCGGACGAGGAGCGCGAGTACGACAAGGGCTCGGGCGAGGACGCGCCCGTGCTGCGCTACCGGACGCCGATGGTGCAGGCGCGGCGGCGGGTTGCGCGGGCCCTGCGGACACTCAGGGACGCCCTCGACGAGGGACCGCTCATCGACGGCCTGGTGGACGTGGGGCGTTGGCTGGAGGAGTTCCATCCGCGCTCGCTGGTGGAACTGGACTACGGCGGTCTGGTGCACGTCCTGCCGCCCGGAGAACTCGACGGCGACCATTCGGCGGCGGACGTCGCCGAGGGCGTCGAGGCGCTGCGCAGCGGTGACGGGACGGTGGCCGGTGAGGCCTACGGTCGGCTCGTGGAGCGGTGGCGGTCGGTCCGGGACCGGCAGTCGGCGAACTGATCCGCGGGCTGAGGGGCCGACGGTTCCTTTGTGTCACGGGATCTGACTGGACGTAAGGCCCGATCCGGGTCTTACGGGGTAAGCGTGACGGACGGCACTTACGCGGACCTTGCGCCTAACGCCCCTCCTCATGCCAAAATAGGACAAGGAGTCCGGGGAGGGCTCCATCTGCCCACGTATGGGTGGAATCTCAGCATTGCACGCTATGGGGGGTCTGATGACTCCTGATCGCCCTGTGACTGATCGTCACAGTGGCGTGACTGTCCGCTATGGCATGGTCCATCGGCTTCCGTCGCTGATGAACACCTGGGAGGGCAATTCCATCGGTTTGGCCGACGTGGCTGGACGGATGGTGTAGTTGTAGTGCCGAGGACAAGCCGTTCGTCCTATAACCGACTCGGCCCGCGTCCGCCATTTCGGGCAACGCGGGTCAAGGTGCAGAATTTAGAGGAAAGAACCGAGAAGGTTCGGTTCTCCCGAGGAGGCCGCTCATGACCGCTCGCACCCCTGATGCCGAGCCGCTGCTGACCCCCGCTGAGGTTGCCACGATGTTCCGCGTGGACCCGAAGACGGTGACGCGGTGGGCGAAGGCCGGCAAGCTCACTTCGATCCGCACGCTCGGCGGCCATCGCCGTTACCGCGAGGCCGAGGTTCGTGCTCTGCTCGCGGGCATTCCGCAGCAGCGCAGCGAAGTCTGAACAACAAGTCCATAGCAGGGCATTCCGGCAGGTCCCCCACTTGTCGGTACGCCCGAACCCAAGCTCCAAGCGACGCGGATCCTGCCCCAACGGGGTCCACGCCCGAGCAAGAACCTCAAGCAACAAGGGTGCGTCGTAGATCGCGCTGGACTCCGCCGGGTCCAGCGCGATCTTTTTTGTGCCCTGGTCGCGGTGCGCCGGGTCGGTCTGTGAGCGACCTTGTCGCAGTCTGGGGAGGCCTGGGGGATCACCTGTGGGCGGTCTCGGGACGAGTCCGGAGCTTGGTGCAATTGCACATATTAAATTGACCAGTTGTATGTGAGGCGTAAGTTCTTCGGGTTTGAAAACTCATGCGGTGACACCCGTCACATGCCAGAGTCCTTGTTGCGTCCGACGTTCCTGCGCTATTGGAGACCGTACGCATCTCGGGCCGCCCCAGGGGCAGTTGGTGCGCGGAGCACTCCTCGCGCCGCTCGCCCGGCTCACGCCGGGGAAGGGCTTTCGTCCCCGGCGGCGCCCTCGGGGCTCTCCGCGCCGTCCGCGCCGTCCGTGCCGGGCTCCGTGGCCAGTCGCAGGAGCCGGTGGCAGATCGGGCAGTGGCGGGTCAGATGGCGATACCCGGAGCGGTATCCCGAGGCGGCCGACAGATGGGCGCGGAGCAGAGCTCGCGTCTCATGCCTAGCGGACGCCGCCATGGCCACCTCCGGTGGGGTCTTGGGCCCTGGTTTCTGAGTACCGGCGGAATCTGACGGCGTCAAGACCGGGGCGCTCCGTGCGGGGTGTGGGGGACTTGTGGGGCGGGGGTGGTCTTGACGAGTACGCGGCACCGGAGGGTACGTGGCACCGGAGGGAGGGGCTGCCTGCGGTCCGGTGCGTGGCTGCGGGCCGTGGGGGTTGGGCGCGCAGTTCCCCGCGCCCCTGACGGGGCGCCCCTTCGGGGCGCGCCCGTAACCGGGCACGAAGAAGGGCCCCGCATCCACCAAGGATGCGGGGCCCTTCTTCATCTGCTGCGGTCCTGACGGGATTTGAACCCGCGGCCTCCACCTTGACAGGGTGGCGAGCACTCCAAGCTGCTCCACAGGACCAGGTTTCGCAGTGCGGATCTTGCGTTGCGCTGCGAGAAGAGACTCTACAGGAGGGTGAGCCCGGAGAGCGAACTCACCCAGCGTACGGGCGCCGTTACGGGGCGGCCGCGTCGATCGCCTTCACGATGCGCTTGTCGGAGACGGGATACGCCGTGCCCAGCGCGTGCGCGAAGTAGCTGACGCGCAGCTCCTCGATCATCCAGCGGATGTCGAGCACCTGCTGAGGAACGGGCCGCCCCTGCGGCAACTGCTCCAACAGCCACGCGTACTCGTCCTGCATCTCGTGGACCTTCTCCATACGGGCCGTGTCCCGCTGGACGTTCGTCGGCATCTGCTGGAGCCGGCGGTCCGCCGCGACCAGATACCGCATCAGGTCCGCGAGGCGCCGCAGCCCGACCGCCGTGACGAAGCCGGGCCTCACGAGGGCGTCCAGCTGCGTCCGTACGTCCGTGAGGTTCGCCAGCAGCACGGGACTCCGTACGGACTTCAGACGGCGCTCACAGGCCTGCCAGGCGGCCAGCACCTGCTGCACCTGGCCGACCGTGCGGACCGTCGTGTCCACGATCTCCGCGCGCACCCGCTCGTACAGCTTCCGGTGCGACTCCTCGTCCCACGCGGGCCCGCCGAAGTCCCCGATCAGCTTGTCCGCCGCCGCCGTCGCGCAGTCGGCGAACAGGGCCTGGACGGAGCCGTGCGGGTTCGCCGACAGCGCGATCTTCTGCGCGTTCGTGAGCTTGTCCGAGGCGAACTTCGCCGGGTTCACCGGGATGTTGCGCAGGATGAGCCGACGCGTGCCCAGCCACATCGCCTGCTGCTGCTCGGCCTCGGTGTCGAAGAGGCGTACGGAGACGGTGTCGCCGTCGTCGACCAGCGCCGGGTACGCCTTGACCGGCTGGCCGGCGCGACGGGTCTCGAAAACGCGCGTGAGCGAGCCGATGGTCCAGTCCGTGAGGCCCGCGCGCTCCAGGGACTCGCCGCCCTCACGCTCGGCCGTCGCCGCCGCGGCCTGCGAGATCGCCTGCCGCGCCTTCGGCTTCAGCTTCAGCTGCAGCGCCTCCAGGTCCTTGTCCTCGGCCAGGTTGCGGCGGCGCTCGTCGACGATCCGGAAGGTGATCCGCAGGTGATCGGGGATCCTCGACCAGTCGAAGTCGTCGGCGGTCAGGGGTACCCCGACCATGCGCTTCAGCTCACGCGCCATCGTCGTCGTCAACGGCTCCTGCAGGGGCACCGCCCGCTCCAGGAACTTCTGCGCGAAGTTGGGGGCCGGGACGTAGTTCCGGCGGATCGGCTTCGGGAGGGAACGGATCAGCTCCGTGACGACCTGCTCCCGCAGGCCCGGGATCTGCCAGTCGAAGCCCTCGTCGGTGACCTGGTTGAGGACGTGCAGCGGGACGTGGACGGTCACCCCGTCCGCGTCCGCGCCCGGCTCGAACTGGTACGTCACACGGAACTTGAGCCCGCCCTGACGCCACGAGTCCGGATAGTCGTCCTTGCTGACGTCCCCGGCCCGCTCGTTGATGAGCATCGACCGCTCGAAGTCGAGGAGTTCGGGCTTCTCGTGCCGCTTGTGCTTCCACCAGGAGTCGAAGTGCGCACCCGACACGACGTGTTCGGGCACCCGCTGGTCGTAGAAGTCGAAGAGCGTCTCGTCGTCGACGAGGATGTCCCGGCGCCGGGCGCGGTGCTCCAGCTCCTCCACCTCGGTGAGGAGCCGGCGGTTGTCGGCGAAGAACTTGTGGTGCGTACGCCAGTCGCCCTCGACGAGCGCGTTGCGGATGAACAGCTCACGGCTGGTCTCCGCGTCGATCCGCCCGTAGTTGACCTTGCGCTGGGCGACGATCGGCACGCCGTACAGCGTGACCTTCTCGTACGCCATCACCGCCGCCTGGTCCTTCTCCCAGTGCGGTTCGCTGTACGTGCGCTTCAGCAGGTGCTCCGCGAGCGGCTCGACCCACTCGGGCTCGATCTTCGCGTTGACGCGAGCCCAGAGCCGGGAGGTCTCGACTAGTTCGGCGGACATCACGAAACGCGGGGGCTTCTTGAAGAGCGCCGAGCCCGGGAAGATCGCGAACTTGGCGTTCCGCGCGCCCAGATACTCGTTCTTCGTCGTGCTTCGCCCGCCCTCCCCGCCTCTCCCGCTCTCTGAGCCGGCCTCCTTCACGTCCTTCATCCCGATGTGCGAGAGCAGTCCGGCGAGGAGCGAGAGGTGGACCTGCTGCTCGGGGGCGTCGTCCTCGTTCAGATGGATGCCCATCTGCTTGGCGACGGTCCGCAGCTGCGAGTAGATGTCCTGCCACTCGCGGATCCGCAGGAAGTTCAGGTACTCCTGCTTGCACATACGGCGGAAGGACGACGAACCTCGCTCCTTCTGCTGCTCGCGCACATACCGCCAGAGGTTCAGGTACGCCAGGAAGTCGGAGGTCTCGTCCCTGAAGCGCGCGTGCTGCTGGTCCGCCTGCGTCTGCTTCTCGGCCGGGCGCTCGCGCGGGTCCTGGATGGACAGCGCGGCCGCGATCACCATGACCTCGCGCACACAGCCGTTCTTGTCGGCCTCCAGGACCATCCGGGCCAGCCGGGGATCGACGGGCAGCTGGGCGAGCTTGCGGCCCGTCTCGGTGAGGCGCTTGCGTGCCTCCTTCTGGCCCGGATCCAACGCGCCCAGTTCCTGGAGGAGTTGGACACCGTCACGGATGTTGCGGTGGTCCGGCGGATCGATGAACGGGAACTTCTCGATGTCCCCGAGCCCGGCCGCGGTCATCTGGAGGATGACGGACGCCAGGTTCGTACGGAGGATCTCGGCATCGGTGAACTCGGGCCGGGCGAGGAAGTCGTCCTCGCTGTACAGCCGGATGCAGATGCCGTCGCTGGTCCGTCCGCAACGGCCCTTGCGCTGGTTGGCACTCGCCTGCGAGACCGGCTCGATGGGCAGGCGCTGCACCTTCGTACGGTGGCTGTATCTGGAGATACGGGCGGTGCCCGGGTCGATGACGTACTTGATGCCCGGGACGGTCAGCGACGTCTCGGCGACGTTGGTCGCCAGAACGATCCTGCGCCCGGTGTGCTGCTGGAACACGCGGTGCTGCTCGGCGTGCGAGAGCCGGGCGTACAGGGGCAGCACTTCCGTGAACCGGTAGTTCTTCTTCGTGAGCGCGTCCGCGGTGTCGCGGATCTCCCGCTCTCCGGACAGGAAGACGAGGATGTCGCCCTTGCCTTCCCCCTGGAGCTCCTCGACGGCGTCCGTGATCGCGGTGATCTGGTCGCGGTCGGAATCGTCACCGTCCTCTTCGAGGAGGGGGCGGTAGCGGACCTCGACGGGGTACGTACGACCGCTCACCTCGACGATCGGGGCCTCGCCGAAGTGCCGCGAGAACCGCTCGGGATCGATGGTCGCGGAGGTGATGACGACCTTCAGATCCGGCCGCTTCGGCAGCAGCTGAGCGAGATAACCCAGCAGGAAGTCGATGTTCAGGGACCGCTCGTGGGCCTCGTCGATGATGATCGTGTCGTACGCGCGCAGCTCGCGGTCCGTCTGGATCTCGGCGAGCAGGATGCCGTCCGTCATGAGCTTCACGAAGGTCCCGTCCGGGTTCACCTGGTCGGTGAAACGGACCTTCCAGCCGACGGCCTCGCCCAGTGGCGTGTCCAGCTCCTCGGCGACCCGCTCGGCGACGGTACGGGCGGCGATCCGGCGGGGCTGGGTGTGCCCGATCATGCCGCGCACACCGCGGCCCAGCTCAAGACAGATCTTCGGGATCTGGGTCGTCTTGCCGGACCCCGTCTCACCGGCCACGATGACGACCTGGTGATCACGGATCGCGGCCGCGATGTCGTCCTTCTTCTGGCTGACCGGAAGCTGCTCGGGATACGTGACCGCGGGCACACGGGTGCGCCGCTCGGCCATGCGGACCTCGGCCTTGGTCACCTCCGCGTCGATCTCGGCGGTGACGGCGGCCCGGGCCTCGGGCTTGCGGATCCGGCGCGCGCCTTCGAGCCTGCGCCCGAGCCGGTGCGCGTCGCGCAGTGACAGCTCGGCCAGACGGAGGGCGAGATCGCCGAGGGCGGGGGCAGGGTGCGTAGACATACGGGGTCCAGGATCGCACCTCGGGGAAATGAGGGGCGAACGCTTTTGCGCGGGCGGCACAGAGGCCAGTACAAATGTCAGTACAAAGCAGCACAGAGGTGAGTGCAAAAAGGCCCCGATCCGAAGATCGGGGCCTTGGTTGTGGCTGGGGCCGGGATCGAACCGGCGACCTATCGCTTTTCAGGCGATCGCTCGTACCAACTGAGCTACCCAGCCACGCGGTTCGCGAGGAACCGCAGCGGTCCTGACGGGATTTGAACCCGCGGCCTCCACCTTGACAGGGTGGCGAGCACTCCAAACTGCTCCACAGGACCAAGCTGTTGTGTGCGAACAGTCTCGCACACGGGAATACGTGCCCCCAACGGGATTCGAACCCGTGCTACCGCCTTGAAAGGGCGGCGTCCTAGGCCGCTAGACGATGAGGGCTATCGGCCCGCCTGGGCGCCTCGCGGCGCGTCGGGGACTTGAGAAGCATATGGGATGTCGGGAGGGATCGCCAAAACGGTTTAGGGGGTGGCCGAGGGGGAGGACGGAGTGGGGGTCCCACTCGACGGTGCGCCCGGCTGGTTCTCCTTCGGGAGGTGGCGGCTGACCTCGGCCGTC
The DNA here is from genome assembly GCF_040654355.1 of Streptomyces sp. NPDC050704. NCBI lineage: Bacteria > Bacillati > Actinomycetota > Actinomycetes > Kitasatosporales > Streptomycetaceae > Streptomyces > Streptomyces sp. NPDC050704. Next base: position 26,196 of record NZ_JBFAHW010000078.1, read on the forward strand.
GTGAGGCCCAGGCCGCCGAGTTTGATCTCGTCCCAGGCCTGGAGGCGGCGGGAGTCGCGGTCGATGTAGAGGATCGATGCCTCGATGGGGTCGGGGTACTTGCCCTCGACCGCGCGCAGGCCGCTGCCGCCGGTGGACCCCTCGATGCGCAGGCGTGTGCCGTACTTCATGACCTCCATCTCGTTGTGGTGGAGGTGGCCCGCCAGGACCAGAGGTACCTCGCCGTCCGTCTCGCGGGCCGCCGACGGCTCGTGGGCGATGGCGATGTCGACGGGGGTGCCGGCCGCCCGCTGGTCGCGCAGCGCGGAGGCCAGCCGGGCGCCCGCCAGCTCCTGCGCGTTGTCGGCCCCGGGCTCGGTCGTGCGGTCGGGGGTGAACTGCGGGTCGCCGATGCCGGCGAAGCGCAGTCCCGCGACGGAGGCGGCCCGGCCGTCGTCCAGGACGTGCACGTTCTTCATGCGCTCCAGATAGCTCTGGGTGACGGCGGAGTCGTGGTTGCCCCGCACCCAGACGTACGGGGCTCCGAGGTCCTGGATCGGGTCCAGGAAGCTGTTCTCGGCCGCCGTTCCGTGGTCCATGGTGTCGCCGGAGTCGACGATGACGTTGATGTCGTACTGCTCCACCAGCGACGCGATGATCTTCCAGCTCGCGGGGTTGAGATGGATGTCGGAGACGTGCAGGACGCGGATGGTCGTCGGGTCCGGCGCGTAGGCGGGGAGGGTGGACGTGACGTCGTACAGCTTCGTCACGTTCGTCACCAGGCGGGCCAACTCCTTCTGGTAGACGTCGAACTCGGTGACGATGCTGCGCGCGTTGCCCACCAGGGAGGGGGCCGAGGAGAGCAGGCCCGAGAACCTCGGTTCCAGGACCGACTTGGGGTTCCAGGTCGCGTACGCCGTCACGCCGGACGCGGTGAGCAGGGCGAGGGCGAGGCCGCCGGCCGCGAGGGCGCGGCGTGGGCGGCGGTAGACGGCGAGGCCGAGGGCGGTGGCGCCGGAGACGACGGCGACGCAGGAGCGTACGGCCAGGTCGAGCGTGCCGTGGCCGACGTCCTGGGCGACCTCTTCCTGGAGGCCGGAGAGCCGTTCGGGGTGGTCGACCAGGGACTGGGAGCGGGCCGGGTCCAACTGGTCGACGTTCACGTCCAGGCGGACGGGGGCGATGTGGGTGTCCAGCTGCAGCGCGCCCAGCGGAGAGACGTTGATCTTCGTGCCGCCGGTCGCGGACGGGCGCAGGGTCATCGTCGTGTCCATGGGGCCGACCGGGGCCCGGACGTTGCCGACGATGAGCAGGCCGAGCCAGGCGCCAAGCACGACGACCGCGACGAGGCCCAGGGCGCGGGTCCAGGGGTGCGGCTGGTGGACGAGTTCCAGGGTCGGGTGGATCCGGCGGATGCGGTAGCGGCGGGCGAGGGCGTGCGGGACCTTGCCGAGCGGTGTGCGAATGCGGTGCAGTGCGGCAGCGGGGACGCGGGCCATTGGTCCCGTATGCCCATGTCCGGGGGCGGATATGCGGGGCGGCCGCCGTGTCTCGTACCGCTCGCGGGGCGGTCTCGTGCCGGACAATGGCCGTGTGCTGGAGATGACGCGCGAGGAGTTCGAGGAACTGGTCGCCGAGGCGCTGGACCGGATCCCGCCGGAGCTGACGCGACTGATGGACAACGTGGCGGTGTTCGTCGAGGACGAGCCGCCCGCCGACGATCCCGAGCTGCTCGGGTTGTACGAGGGGACTCCGCTGACCGATCGGGGTGAGTGGTACGCGGGTGTGCTGCCGGACCGGATCACGATTTACCGGGGGCCGACGCTGCGGATGTGCGAGTCGCGGGAGGACGTGGTGGTCGAGACGGAGGTGACCGTGGTGCATGAGATCGCCCACCACTTCGGGATCGACGACGCGCGGCTGCATGCCCTCGGGTACGGATGACCGGGTACGGGTGATCGGGCCGGGGTGTCGGGCCGGGGTGAGGGGGCTCGGGCGCGGGCACTCGGGTGACGGTGGGTCGGCGGGGCGCGTGTCTTCTTGTGGGCGGCGGGAGTTGGGCAGGGGGACTCGTCATAACCGCCTCGGAGGTGGCTGCCCGTGCGCGCCATGTACGTACCTGTCCGTCTGGCCGCCGCGACCCTGGCCGTGGCCGCGTCCGCCGGTTGTATGAGCGTCGGTGACGACGGGGAACCCCGTGCCAAGCCCTCGCACTCGGCGGGGCAGCGGGGCGGTGAGGCGCCCGACGGGGGGTCGGCCGTGTCCGGTGGGGGTCCCGGTTATCGCGGGACGAGTGACGGAAAACACGGTTCGGCGAAGCCGAGCGAGTCGGCGTCCGGGTCGGCCTCGCCGTCGGCGGGGGAGAGCGTGTCCGCCGCTCCGTCGAAGTCCGGGAAGCCCGACGACGAGGGCAAGGACGGGAAGAAGCCCAGGCCGGCGGCGCCCACGCCGACCAAGGCGCAGCCCACTCCGACGCGTCCGAACCCGGAGCCGACGCCCACCAAGGAGACGCCTCCACCGTCGCCGGACCCGACCACCGCCGAGCCCTCGTCCTCGGCGCACCCGGAGCCCGAGCCACAGCTCGTCGGAGAGCGGGAGCCGGCGCCCCGGGCCGGGGTCGAGGCCTGACCTGCGAGGACGGGCTGTCGGCTGGACGGGCGGAGCGGCAGAGCGGGCTGGGCGGGCGGACATGCCGGGCGGTTCAACGCGCCGGGAGGGCTGTCGGGCTGAGCGGCCCGGCGGGCGAACAGGGCTGGACGGGCTGACGGCTGAACGCGCCGGGCGGGCAGACGGGCTGGGCGGGCTGTCGGGCTGAGCGGCCCGGCGGGCAAACGGGGCTGAACAGGCTGACCGCTGAACGGGCCCGGCGGGCAAACAGGGCTGAACAGGCTGACCGGGGCTGGACCGGCTGACCGGCCGAAAAGAAGGTCGCGGGAGTGGTCAGGCCTCGGCCCTCGGGCCGGATTTGCCCTCGGGGGTGCAGGGTGCGTATGGTGGTAGATCGTCTGATCCTATTGCCCGGCGCCGCAGCAGAGCGCGCCGCGTGGCGCGTACTCTCCCTTGCCGTGGCTGACCGCATTGAGGCGGTCGTTTGCGAAATCACGGAGTTGACGGGCGCGTGCCGACGAGACTCCGGAAGGTTTCGCATTCGCATGTCCATTTCCAGTACTGATCACGTCGTCGTGCCCGAGAACAGCGGGGACGCGGCCGTCGAGCCCGAGGCCATCACCGTGGCCGAGGTTCTTGAGACGCCCGAGGTTCTCGAGACCCCCGAGGCTCCTGAGACCCCCGAGACTCCCGAAGTCACCTTCGGCACCCTCGGCCTCGCCGACGGCATCGTGCGCAAGCTCGCACAGAACGGCGTGACCGCCCCCTTCCCGATCCAGGCCGCCACCATCCCGGACGCCCTGGCCGGCAAGGACATCCTCGGCCGTGGCCGCACCGGCTCCGGCAAGACCCTCTCCTTCGGTCTGCCGCTGCTGACCAAGCTGTCCGGCGGCCACACCGAGAAGAAGAAGCCCCGCGGCATCATCCTCACGCCGACCCGTGAGCTCGCGATGCAGGTCGCGGACGCCCTCCAGCCGTACGGCGACGTACTCGGCCTGAAGATGAAGGTCGTCTGCGGCGGTACGTCGATGAGCAACCAGATCTACGCCCTGGAGCGCGGTGTCGACGTCCTCGTCGCCACTCCGGGCCGGCTGCGCGACATCATCAACCGCGGCGCCTGCTCCCTGGCGAACGTCGAGGTCGCGGTCCTCGACGAGGCCGACCAGATGTCCGACCTGGGCTTCCTGCCCGAGGTCACCGAGCTGCTCGACCAGATCCCGGGCGGCGGCCAGCGCATGCTGTTCTCGGCCACGATGGAGAACGAGATCTCCACGCTGGTCAAGCGCTACCTGACCAACCCGGTCACGCACGAGGTCGACAGCGCCCAGGGCAACGTCACGACCATGTCCCACCACATCCTCATCGTGAAGCCCAAGGACAAGGCGCCGGTCACCGCCGCGATCGCCTCCCGCAAGGGCCGCACGATCATCTTCGTCCGCACCCAGCTGGGCGCCGACCGCATCGCCGAGCAGCTCTGCGACTCCGGTGTGAAGGCCGACGCGCTGCACGGCGGCATGACGCAGGGCGCGCGTACCCGCGTGCTCGAGGACTTCAAGAAGGGCTACGTCAACGCGCTCGTCGCGACCGACGTGGCCGCCCGCGGCATCCACGTCGACGGCATCGACCTGGTCCTGAACGTGGACCCGGCCGGCGACCACAAGGACTACCTGCACCGCTCCGGCCGTACGGCCCGTGCGGGGAAGAGCGGCACGGTCGTGTCCCTCTCCCTGCCGCACCAGCGCCGCCAGATCTTCCGTCAGATGGAGGACGCGGGCGTCGACGCCACGCGCCACATCATCCAGGGCGGTGCGGCCTTCGACCCGGAGGTCGCCGACATCACCGGAGCCCGGTCGATGACCGAGGTCCAGTCCGAGTCGGCGGTCAACGCCGCGCAGCAGGCCGAGCGTGAGGTCTCGCAGCTCGCCAAGGAGCTGGAGCGCGCGCAGCGGCGTGCGAGCGAGCTGCGCGAGGAGGCCGACCGGTTGATCGCGCGGGCCGCGCGCGAGCGGGGCGACGACCCGGAGGCCGCGCTGGCCGAGGCCGCCGCCGTGGTCGAGGCGGCCGCCGCCGCGGTGGCCGAGCAGTCGGCGGCGCAGGCCGCCGAGGCGCCGGCGCGCGAGGAGTCGCGTCCGCGTCGGGACGAGCGGGGCAACTACGAGCGCGAGCGCCGTGACCGTCGCGACGACCGTCCGTCGGGCGGCTCGGGTGGTTTCCGTCGCGATGACCGTCGTGACGGTGACCGTGGTGGTTTCAACCGTGACCGTCGTGACGAGCGTCCGTCGGGTGGTTTCCGTCGGGACGACCGCCGTGACGGCGACCGTGGCGGCTTCCGCCGCGACGACCGTCCCTCGGGCGGCTCGGGCGGCTTCAACCGCGACCGTCGTGACGACCGCCCGTCGGGTGGCTTCAACCGCGACAACAACGACCGTGGCGGCCGTTCCTTCGACCGTCGTGACGACCGTCCGTCGGGTGGCTCGGGTGGTTTCCGTCGCGATGACCGTCGTGACGGCGAGCGCGGCGGCGACCGTGGCGGCTTCCGCCGCGACGACCGTCCGTCGGGCGGCTTCAACCGCGACCGCCAGGGCGACCGTCCGTCGGGTGGCTCCGGCGGCTTCAACCGTGACCGTCGTGACGACCGTCCGGCCGGCCACCGAGGCAGCGACCGTCCGTTCAACCGCGACCGCCAGGGCGACCGCCCCACCGGTGGTTTCCGCTCCGGCGGCCACGACCGCCCGTCCGGCCGTCGTGACGACCACCGTGGCGCCGGAACCGGCACGGGAACCGGCACCGGTACCTTCGGGCGCCGCGACGACAAGCCGCGCTGGAAGCGCAACGGCTGACGTGCGGTGAGCACTCACTGAGCAGCACACGAAGGGCCCGGACGACCTCGGTCGGCCGGGCCCTTCGGCATTCCCCCGGGCAGTCCGTGGAACGGCAGGCCGTCGATCGCCGTGATCGGCCTCTACATCGCGTACGTCATCCCGACGCTGCTGCGGGTCCGCAAGGGGGACGCCTTCGAACGCGGCCCCTGGCACCTGGGCCGCTGGTCCCGCCCGATCGGGATCGTCGCGGTCTCCTGGGTGGGTGTCATCACGGCCCTCTTCATGCTGCCCCAGCTCTCGCCAGTCACCTGGGAGACCTTCAACTACGCCCCGCTCGCGGTCCTGGCCGTCCTCTGCTTCGCCGCGATCTGGTGGTTCGCCTCGGCCCGCCACTGCTTCCTCAACCCGGACCACGAACGCACCCACGCCCGAGAAGCTGCCCGCGCGGGCGCCCCGGAACCACTCGACCCGTAGCTCCGGTTCCGCCCGCTCCGCCCCCTTTCCGCTCCCTCGGCGCGGCCGGGACCCCGATACCCGATCGGACTCCCGGCCGCGTCCGGCTATGCTCGTTCCTGCATCGGCACGGTCCGGTGCGGGCACCGACGCGGGTCGGTGCGCGGACCCTTAGCTCAATTGGCAGAGCAGTGGACTTTTAATCCATTGGTTGTGGGTTCGAGTCCCACAGGGTCTACGGAAGAGCCCCGTTTCAGAGGTGATCTGAAACGGGGCTCTGTCGTGTTCCGGGGCCCGAACATCGGCAGCTCCGTCAACGCTCTATCGAAGTGGACCCTCGGTCAGGCGCGCGCCCGAACGATGAGCGTGCCCACCTTCCGCCTGCCGGGCGGAGCAGCGAGTACCTCCGCCCGCACCTCCGTGTAGCCGTACTCCTTCAGCAGCCGTTCCCAGGCCGCGGGCTCGAAGTCCCAACGCTTCACAACGAGCGGGTCCTCGTCGGCACCGCGCGGGATGTACGAGGCCTGGCAGCCGTAGCAGCCCTCCACGGCCGGCCGCTGCGAGAACGCCAGCGTGCCCCCCGGCTCCAGACGCTCACGGATGGCGGGCAGGAGCGCGGCCGGATCGGTGAACCAGACCGCCCCGTACACCGAGTACACGGCGTCGTACACGTCCGCCGCCCTTCGCAAGAAGGTGACGGCCTCCGACTTGTGCAGGGCCAGGCCGCCGACACTGCCCCAGCGTTCCTCAGCCGCGTGCAGCTGCGCTTGCGAGACGTCGATGCCAACGGCGTCCATTCCCAAGGCCGCCAGATGCGCGGCATTGCCGCCCTTCCCGCATCCGAGGTCCAGGACGCGGCCGTGAGCCGGAAGACCCAGCACCTCTGCGCCCGGGCCGTGGTCCGGGTACTGGGTCCAGTTGAACCATGTCGTGTCGCCGCAGGAGTTGACCGCCCGGCGCTCGGGCCGCTGGGCGGAGTAGGTGTCCCACGCCACGCTCGTGTCTGCCACGACTTGCTCCACTCATGAGACCAGCCGCCCGGCACCGACACCGGACGGCTGGAGTGTCTTATGCGCAGCGGGCGAAGGGGGTGATCGCGTGACACCGATCGTGGGCCAGGGCCATACCTCAGTCGGCGGAGCCGTCGCCCTCGGACGCATCGGCGGCAGGCCGCTCGGCAACGAACGACCCTTTCCCGCGCACGGTGACGATGAGGCCGCGCTGGCCCAAGAGCTGGATGGCCGCTCGGGCGGTCGGGCGTGACACGTTGAACTCCTGGCAGATGGCTGCCTCCGAGGGGACCCGACGGCGAGGCTCGTACGTGCCGTCCGCGATCCGCGCGGTGAGTATGACCGCGATCTGCTCGTACAGCGGTTCGGGGCCTTCGAGGTCGACAGTCATATCTCGACCCTAATTAACCTGCGACAGTGCATCTCGTCATGTGTAGTCACATGACAACAGGTGACAAGTTGCCGTAGCCTCAAAGGAACAGAAGACCCCGGCGAGGTGGCTAGACCTCCCGGGGCATGGCCAACGCTCAGTAAGGAGCGTCGACGTGCACGACCTTATCGGCCAGGCTGTCCAATGGCTGCGACTCGTGTTTGCCCCCGGCACGGGAAGGCGTCGAGCAGGGGCCCGACCCGCCTCGCCAGCAGTCCAGCGCCCGACCACGCCCCACCCTGCCACCGTGCGACTCCCCGCCCACCGCTCCCCATACGGACTGGACGGCCCGCTCGACGGCGGCGCGACCGCCCTGGCGCGCCCCTACCTCGTCGCGCACGAACAGGAACGCGCGCGCCAGCGTCGACGTCGGATCGCCCTGGTGCTCGCCGCCGATCTCGGGATCGATCTCGACCAGCACCTGATCGGCGCGAGGGAGGTGGCCGCCTGATGGAACCTGTCATCGCGCCCCGCCTGCTGCCGTGGCCGTCCCCGGAGGGCAAGCCGTGTTTTCTCGTGCCGGGCGACGGAGGCGGGTACCTGTCCCGCCTGGCCGACGAGATGGAAGCCGTGCAACTGGCCATGGGCGCTGACGTGCTCGGCCATGCCCGGAAGGTGCTGGACGACCCCATGTCCCCGTACACCGAGGTGCGTTACGCGGGGCTCCGGCTCGCCGAGTGCCTGAGCGATGTGCTGCGGGTCGCAGAGTCCCGCGGCATGCGCCTGCTTGTGCCGGACGCTGAGGTGAGTGAGGAGCCCAGGAGCTGAGACCGGCTACATCGAGGCAGGAGCGCAGCCCTGCGGTTCTACGGCGGTGGCGAGGGGGCGGCGGTAAGGGCGCCCGTCTTGCGCCCCGGCCGCGGGGCGCACCTCTTGTGTCAGCCTTTATTGATCGCCCACTCGGCGGGTTCGCCTTCCTCGGGGTCGTAGACGACGAACTCTGGGGTGTTCTCGCCGGATACCGGGAAGGCGATGAGGCCGGCCGCGCAACGGCCGGACTTGAGGGTCTTGTCCATCGGGAACTCCGGCTTGGGCATGTCTCCGCCGGAGGAACCGGTGATCCCGATGCTCGTGCCGTCCTTGTACGCCAGGGACCAGGGGAACTGGCTGACGGTGATACTCGCGCCGTCGACGTTGCACACCTTGACCTCGGCGGTTGCCCAGACGTCGCCACCCTGGAAGTTCTCGGGTGCCTGGGGCTGAGGGCCTTTGTAGGGCTGCTGATACTCCACGGCTTGGACAGTCATGTGGAGGTTTTTCCCGGCGTCGACGATGTCCATCTTGGCGCCCATCTTGAGACTGCCGTCCTGCTTGGGGGTGGTCTCGTCGGTGGGTGTCGACGTAGCGGGCTCGTCAGTGGGTGTCGAGGTGACGGTCTGCTCGGTGGATGTCGAGGTGACGGTCTCGGTGGGCTGCTGGGCTTCGTCCGTGGGGCGGTCGGCGGCAAAACCGATCACTGTTCCGACGATCAGGCCCACGGTGACTGCGGCCGCATGAGTGAGGACTCTTCGGGCCGGCCTTGGCCGACGAGGTGGAGGGGGAGACCGAAGACTCCCCGGCGGAGGCTGGAGTGGGCCCTCGGGAGGTCCGTCGGGAGGGCTGGTGTTCATGCTCTCAGCGTGCGTCCGTCCCGTATCACCCGCACGGCGAAGCCTCGATCGACCGTATGCCTGGCCAGGCCGTTAGCCCGCCGTAAGCTCCGCCAGCGGCAGCGTGTGCTGGGTCTGCAGGACCTTCGCCCGCAGGTAGTGGACGTTGTGGGCCGTCGTGAAGACGCCCGTCGGGACGCGGTGCTGGACGTCGATGCCCAGCGAGCGGAGCTGTTCCGCCTTGTCCGGGTTGTTGGAGAGGAGGTCGAGCTCCGTAATGCCGAGTGCCGTCAGCATCTGGGCCGCCGCCGTGTAGTCGCGGGCGTCCTCAGGAAGGCCCAGGGCCGTGTTGGCGGCGTAGGTGTCGAGGCCCTGGTCCTGGAGGGCGTACGCGTCGAGCTTGTTGTAGAGGCCTATGCCCCGGCCCTCCTGGCGGAGGTAGAGGAGCACGCCGCCACGCGTGGCGATCTGCTCGACCGCCTCCCGCAGCTGCGGGCCGCAGTCGCAGCGGGCGGAGCCGAAGACGTCACCGGTCAGGCACTCGGAGTGGAGGCGGACCAGCGGGGTCGCGGACGGGGTGCCGAGCACGACGGCCACGTGTTCCTGGCCGTCGGTCAGGCCGTGGAAGGTGACCAGTTCGGCGTCGACGCTGTAACCGTCGTGGAAGCGCAGCGGGACCCGGACGCGTGCGCGCGGGGTGGCGGCGGGGTAGTCGGGCATGCGGGTACTCCGGTCCAGGTCCAGGTTCTTATCTGCTTCAGTTTTGAAGCAGATCCTCGAATCGAGACCCTACCCCACATTTTGAGGACATGCTTAAAAATTGAAGCAAAGAGTGTGCTGCGACTCAGGTGCAGTTCGTGGTGGTCGTGGTGGTCGTGGAGGAGCGGCGGCGCCACGGGACGTCGTCCGGCATGGCCTGCGGGTCGTCCCCCTCCAGGCCTCGCGCGATCCCCGTACAGATGTCCTCCAGCTGTCCCACCTGCTCCGGAGTGAGATTGTCGAAGAGGGACGTGCGGACCGTCTCGACATGGCCGGGCGCCGTGCGTTCCAGGACGGCCAGCCCCTCGTCCGTCAGAATCGCCAGGCTGCCCCGCTTGTCGCTGCGGCAGCCCTCGCGGCGTACCGCCCCGTCCTTCTCCAGGCGGGTCACCGCGTACGTCAGGCGGCTGCGGGTGATCTTCAGCTTCTCGGCGAGATCGGTCATGCGCAGACGGCGGCCCGGCATCTCGGAGAGGTTGGCCAGGATGGAGTAGTAGAGGTGTGGCATGCCGGCCTCCTGCTGGAGCTGCCGGTCGATCGCGTCCTCCAGGAGCAGGGAGGCTGCGACGTACGCGCGCCAGGCGCGCTGCTCCTCGGGAGTGAGCCAGCGGGTCGTCATGCACCCAGTGTAGGTTTGTTTCAAACTTGAACCAAGCCCAGGCCTGTCCCGGCTCGCCTTCGCGAAGTCCGAACGCGAAAACGCAAGGTCCGACAAGATCAGGCAAGGTCCGAAAGGAAGCGCGTTCATGCCTCACCCCTACGTCCTGTTGTCCGCCGCCGTCTCCCTCGACGGCTGCCTGGACGACACCGGGCCCGACCGGCTGCTGCTCTCCGGGCCGGCCGACTTCGACCGGGTCGACGAGGTGCGGGCCGAGTCCGACGCGATCCTGGTCGGCGCGGGCACCCTGCGCGCCGACAACCCCCGGCTGCTGGTCAACTCCGCCGAGCGGCGCGCGGCCCGGGTCGCCGCCGGCCGGCCCGCGTACCCGCTGAAGGTCACCGTCAGCGGCAGCGGCGACCTGGACCCGGCCGCGAACTTCTGGTCCACCGGCGGCGAGAAGATCGTCTACACGTCCGACAAGGGCGCCCGGAGGGCCGCTGAAGCCCTGCACGGCCTGGGCGTCGACGTCGTCCCCGTCGGCCCCGAGCTGGACTGGCGGGCCGTACTCGCGCACCTCCACGACGTACGCGGCGTCCGGCGCCTCATGGTCGAAGGGGGCGGCCGGGTGCACACCCAGCTCCTCCGGCAGGGGCTCGCGGACGAGCTGCAGCTCGCCCTCGCACCGCTCGTCGTGGGGCAGCCGGACGCGCCACGGCTGTTCGGGCCCGGCGGATACCCGGGCGGCCCCCGCAACCGGATGCGGCTGGTCGAGACCCGGCCCGTCGGAGACGTGGTCCTCATGCGGTACGTGCCCACCGCCCCCGGTGCCGGTCCGCTCGCCACCGCCGCCGACCGGCACTGGCTGGGGCTCGCCTGCGAACTCGCCGCCGACTGCCCGCCCTCGCGGACCGCGTTCAGCGTCGGCGCGGTCGTCGTCGCGGCCGACGGTACGGAGCTGGCCCGCGGCCACTCCCGCGAGTCCGACCCGGTGTCGCACGCCGAGGAGGCAGCGCTCGCCAAGCTCGGCCCCGCCGACCCGCGCCTCGCCACCGCCACGGTCTACAGCAGCCTGGAGCCGTGCGCCCGCCGTGCTTCCCGGCCCGCACCCTGCGCCCGGCTGATCCTCGACGCGGGCGTGCGCCGGGTCGTCACGGCCTGGCGCGAGCCGGACACGTTCGTGGCGGCCGCGGACGGCAGCGGGCTGCTGGCGGCGGAGGGCGCCACCGTCCTCGTACTCCCGGAGTACGAGGAGCGGGCGACCGCGCCCAACCGCCACCTCCTCGGCTGACCCCTGCCCCAGCCGAAACCCCCGGTGAAGGGCGGGCGACGTAAACCGTGGTGCTGGGGGTCCCGCAGATGGCGTATAGTTGAGTTCAACGACGCGGGGTGGAGCAGCTCGGTAGCTCGCTGGGCTCATAACCCAGAGGTCGCAGGTTCAAATCCTGTCCCCGCTACTGAAGGCCTGAGGCCGGAATCCATTGGATTCCGGCCTCAAGTCATTTTCGTCGGCCGACATGGAGCTGCGCGCCGACCGCCATGGCGCTGATCGCCGTACGACGGCCGTGAGCTTCCATGGCCGCTATATCACCCGTGGTAGTCGAATGACGCCCCTGCGCATAACAACTGACACACCATCACCATAGGGATCACCCTCGATTGCGGGTCAACTCGCCCGGTTTGAACCGCTCATGACCTGTAAGTCCAGGCCAAGAGCCTTAACGATCACTCGGAACAGCTTGGAATCCGGTACCCGCGTCTATTAACGTTCGATAACGCAGCGCGGTCGTCCCAGCCGTCACAAGAGTCGGCTCCGTGTGCACGTGCCGAATCCCGCAAGGGAACCGGGGAACCACTAATTGGGGTGAATCGGGCGTTATTCGCGGTGAGGATACCGCGGTTGACGCGCGTAGGAGACCTTCCTGCTCCGAACCCGTCAGCTAACCCGGTAGGCGAGAAGGAAGGAAAGGAGTGCGCCCACGTGGCGTCCAACCGCCCCGCTCCCCAACCCTCGTTCGCACCAAGCGAGTTGTCGGGTGAAACACCTGGCGAGACCTCGGGTGAGAAGAAGCTCGACGTCTTCGCCTACGGCATCCGCAAGGACGAGGACACCTGGGAGGAGTGGAATCCCACCGCGGATTCCCTCCGTCCCGTACGCGGTAAGCACCGCGTCTCCAAGCAGCGCGGCGGAGGACTCGCACGCAGCTCGACCGTTCTGGGCGTCGGTGTCATAGCCGCCGTCGGCGCGGGCGGCATGGCCACCGCGCAGACCGGCAAGCCGCCGGTGTCGATCTCGATGCCCGACCTGCCGAACGTGGGCTCGCTGATCTCGGACGACGACTCCGCCGAGGAGGCCGGCACGCCGCTCACCGCAGCGGGCCTGACCACCACCGCCGACGCCGAACAGGGCACCGCGGACGCCGGCGAGGCCCTGCGCTCCCGGATCATGCTCCAGGCCGAGCAGCAGCAGGACCAGGTGGACCGCGAGGCCCAGCAGGCCGCCGAGGCCGCCGCCGCCGATCAGGCCGCCAAGGAGCGGGACGCCGCCCGGGCCAAGATCGCCGCCGCCAAGAAGAAGGCGGACCAGGAGGCCAAGGAGAAGGCCGAGGCCGCGCGCCTCGCCGAGCTCGCCAAGCAGTTCACGCTGCCGACCTCCTCGTACACCATCACCTCGACCTTCGGTCAGTCCGGCTCGCTGTGGTCCTCCGGCCAGCACACGGGCCTGGACTTCGCCGCTCCCACGGGGACGCCGCTCAAGGCCGTCCACACCGGCACGATCACCGAGGCCGGCTGGAACGGGTCGTACGGCTACCGCACGGTCCTCACGCTCGACGACGGTACGGAGATCTGGTACGCCCACCAGTCGTCGATCAGCGTCAGCGTCGGGCAGAAGGTCAACACGGGCGACGTCATCGGCCGCGTGGGCGCGACCGGCAACGTCACCGGGGCGCACCTCCACATGGAGGTCCACACGAGCGGCGGCGACGGCATCGACCCGATGGCGTGGATGCGGAGCAAGGGGCTCAACCCGTAAGGCCCGGCTCTCCGGCTCTGTGCGTACGGAATACGGCCGTCCGGTACGGTCGTTGACCTACGTATGACTTCTCTTCGCCAGCTGGGTTCGTCCGACCTCGAGGTCTTCCCGCTCGCCCTCGGCGGCAACGTCTTCGGCTGGACCGCCGACGAGGCGCAGTCCTTCGCCGTGCTCGACGCGTACGCGGCCGCGGGCGGGAACTTCGTGGACACCGCCGACGTGTACTCGGCCTGGGCGCCCGGCAACGAGGGCGGCGAGTCGGAGACCGTCATCGGCAACTGGCTCGCCGCGCGCGGCAATCGGGCCGACATGCTGATCGCGACCAAGGTCGGCGGCCATCCCCAGTACAAGGGGCTGTCCGCCGGGACCGTCAAGGGCGGGGTCGAGGCGTCGCTGCGGCGGCTGCGGACCGACTACGTCGACCTCTACTACACGCACTTCGACGACCCCTCGGTGCCGGTCGAGGAGATCCTCACGGCTCTGGACGAGCTGGTGCGCGCCGGCAAGGTGCGGGCGATCGCCGCCTCCAACATCTCCCCCGAGCGGCTCCAGGAGTCCCTCGACCTCTCCGACCGCGAGGGCCTCGCGCGGTATGTCGCGCTGCAGCCCCACTACAGCCTCGTCTCGCGCGACACCTACGAGGGCCCGCTCCAGGACATCGCCTCCCGGGGCGGGCTGGCCGTCGTGCCGTACTCCGCGCTCGCCAAGGGCTTCCTCACCGGCAAGTACCGGCCGGGGGTCCAGATCGACAGCCCCCGGGCCGGCGCGGCGGGCGCGTATCTGGAGTCGGAGCGGGGGCGGCGCGTCCTGGCGGCGCTGGACGAGGTCGGGCAGGAGCGCGGGGCCGAGCTCGCGACGGTCGCCCTGGCCTGGCTGCTGTCCCGCCCGACGGTGGCGGCGCCGATCGCCAGCGCCCGCAACCTCGAACAGCTTCCGGCGCTGCTCGGGGTGGCCGACCTGACACTGACGGACGCGGACCTCGCGAAGCTGACGGCGGCCTCCGCCTGACCTGACGGGACCGCTGCCTGACGCAGCGGAGGGCTCGGGAGTTACGAAAGGTACGGGTTGTACGCGGGATGCGGCGCCGCCTGCCCGTACGGGTACCCGTACACCGGCCACGGCGGCGGTACCGGCGTCGGAGCCGTCACCCGGGCCGCGTAGGCGAGCGCGGGGCGGGCCACGTCGCGCCGGGCCCACAGCTCCCGCAGCAGCTCCCGTTCGCGGACGACGAAGTCGGCGCCGGCGCGGCCGCGGCGCCCCCGGTGGCGCAGGAACGCCAGAGACGTCGCGTACGCCTCGTACTCCTCGACGGCCCGGCCCGCCGCCCGCCCGCCGTTGTGGGCGGCGTAGTCGCGGGCCAGCCGCCGTGCCTTCATCGAGCCGAGGACGAACGGCTCGGGCATGGTGAGCCAGCCGGCCATGGCGTACGCGGGCAGTTCGGCGCGCACCGTGCCGAGTTCGCGCTGGCGCGTCCGGATGGCCAGCCAGGTGAGCAGCCCGAACGCGGGCACCATGAACGCGGCGTACACCGCGAAGAAGCCGTACTCGCCGAAGGCCGACGAGCCGTTCCAGACCGCGTGCATGCCCATCGCGAGCAGCAGTCCGGTGAGCGGGAGCAGCACGCGGCGCACCTGGTGGCGGTCCGCCGAGAGGGCGGCGATGCCGAAGCCGATGCCGGTGAGCACGGTGAACAGCGGGTGCGCGAAGGGCGACATGATCACGCGTACGAAGAAGGTCGCGGCGGTGACGGAGGCGATGCCGGTGTCGCCGCTGAGCTGGTCGGTGCCGAAGGCGGTGCCGAGGTAGAGGATGTTCTCGGTGAACGCGAAGCCGGTCGCGGTGACCCCGGCTATCACCACGCCGTCGACGATTCCGGTGAAGTCCCGTCTGCGGAACAGGAAGACGAGTAAGACCGCGGCGGCCTTCGCCGACTCCTCGACGATGGGCGCTATGACGGTCGCGCCGAGGGTGTCGGCGCTGGTCGGGTCCGCGGTGGCCGTCGCTATCCATCTGGTCGCGAAGCTGTTGGCCACGATCGCTATCAGCGCGGCCGCGCAGGCGCCCCAGGCGAAGGAGAACAGCAGGTTCCGCCAGGGCCCCGGTTCCACCCGGTCCAGCCAGCGGAAGGCGGCCATGAGGAGCGGGACGGGCAGTACGGCGAGGCCGAGGCCCACCAAGAAGCCCTCGGTGCCGGTCTGTTCGCGGACGAGGGCCAGGATGACGAGGCCCGAGAGGGTGAGCAGGGTGATCAGCGCGCCGTAGCGCACCCAGGTGCGCTGCCACCAACGCGCGGGCCGTCCGGCACCGGTGCCTCCGGCGGGGGAGCCGGGGGTCGGTGGATGCGGAGGAAAGGTGGCCACGGCAATGACCCTAACGAGGGAGGGGCTCCGGCCGCGACGTTGCGCTCCGCTGGGTCGGGCCGACTGGGTGGGGGGTGGAGTGCGTGGGTTGTGAGGTGCGGGTTGTGGGGGTTGAGCGCGCAGTTCCCCGCGCCCCTACGGGGCCCGGGTGATGTTGTGAGGTACGCGGCTGAAGAGCAGGTCGTTCACCACATGTCCCTTGTCCAGACCCTGGGTCTCGAAACGGGTCTGCGGGCGGAAGTCGGGACGGGGCGCAAAACCGCCGTCCGGCTGGGTGTTCTCGAAATCCGGATGCGCGGTGAGGACTTCGAGCATCACCTCGGCGTACGGCTCCCAGTCCGTCGCGCAGTGCACCAGCGCGCCCGGCCTTAGGCGGGACGCGGCGAGGGTGAGGAAATCCGGCTGGATCAGGCGCCGCTTGTGGTGGCGCTTCTTCGGCCAGGGGTCCGGGAAGTAGACCCGCAGTCCGGCCAGCGAGTCCGGCGCGAGCATCTCGCGGAGCAGGATGATCGCGTCCCCGTTGCCGACGCGGATGTTGGACAGGCCGCCGCGGTCGGCGAGGTTCAGCAGGTTTCCCTGGCCGGGGGTGTGCACGTCGACGGCGAGGATCCCGGTGCCGGGGTCCTCGGCGGCCATCCGCGCGGTCGCCTCGCCCATCCCGAAGCCGATCTCCAGCACCACCGGCAGGTCGGCGCCGAACAGTTCCGGCAGATCGAGGACCCGCTGCCCGTCGATGTCCAGCCCCCACTTCGGCCACAGTCGCTGCAGCGCGTCCGCCTGCCCCTGCGTCACCCGGCTCCGCCGCGGCTGGAAGCTGCGGATACGGCGGTCGAAGTGCGAACCGGCCGGATCGGGCTGCGGTCCGTCGGGGAAGCGGGGCTCCCCCTTGGCACGCTGCCGCCGCGGCGCGTCGAGGGGCGGGCCGTCGGGGTGGCCGGGGGCATCGGGGGTGAGAGGGGACTCAGACACAGTGAGTCGATTTTACGGGTCTCGGGGTGGAGGGTCTCGGGGTGGAGCGGGGGCGGGGGTGCGGCCCGGTCCGGCATCGGCCCTGACGCCTCGGAAACAGGCCCTCAGGCGTCAGGCGCGGGCCAGTGTCGCGAGCACCCTTCGGCCCACCTCTCGGCCGATCGGCAGGGAGGCGGTGGCCGCGGGGGACGGGGCGTTCAGGACGTGCACCGTCCGGGCGCCCTCGCGTATCAGGAAGTCGTCGACCAGCGTGCCGTCTCTGAGCACCGCCTGGGCACGGACGCCCGCGGCGGCGGGTACCAGGTCGTCCGGGGTCACCGCGGGCAGGAGCCGGCGCACCGCCTTGGTGAAGGCCGCCCTGGACACCGAGCGGCGCAGCTCTCCGCCGCCGTAGCGCCAGTGCCGGCGGGCTATCCGCCAGGAACCGGGCCAGGCGAGTGTCGCGCCCAGCTCGCGGGGCCGTACGGTCCGCCAGTCGTAGCCCTCGCGGGCCAGGGCCGGCACCGCGTTCGGCCCGATGTGGACGCCGCCGTCGATGCCCCGGGTGAGATGCACGCCGAGGAAGGGGAACGCCGGGTCGGGTACGGGATACACCAGCCCGTTCACCAGTGAGGGCCGCGCCAGCTCGTAGTACTCGCCCCGGAACGGCACGATCCGCATCCCGGGCTCGTCCCCCGCGAGGCGGGCGATCTCGTCGCAGTGCAGCCCGGCGCAGTTCACCAGGACGCGCGCGCGGACGACCGTGCCGTCGTCCGTGCGGACGGCGACTCCGAGGTCGGGGCGCCGGTCGATGCGCGTGACCCGCGCCCCGTACCGGATCTCCGCCCCCGAGGCCTCCGCGAGCTGCCGCGCGACGCCCACGAAGTCGCACACGCCCGTCGTGGCGACGTGGATCGCGGCGAGCCCCCGCACCTCGGGCTCGTACTCCTCGATCTGGGCGGCGCCCAGCTCCCGCACCGCGATCCCGTTCTCCCGCCCCCGCTGTACGAGTGCGTGCAGCCGGGGCAGCTCGTCCCGCTCGGTGGCGACGATCAGCTTGCCGGTGACGGCGTGCGCGATGCCGTACTCGGCGCAGAACTTGACCATCTCGGCGGCGCCCCGCACCGCGTACCGCGCCTTCAGGGAGCCCGGGCGGTAGTAGATCCCGCTGTGGATGACCCCGCTGTTGCGCCCCGTCTGGTGGCGGGCCGGACCGGGTTCCTTCTCCAGCACCGTCACCCGCGTGCCCGGCGCGGCACGCGTGATCGCGTACGCCGTCGACAGACCGACGATCCCGCCGCCGATCACGAGCACGTCACAGTCGTAAGCGATCTCCCGCACCACCTGCTCCACCTCCCGCCTCCGATAGTGCACTGCGCCACTGACAACGCGCTCAAACCCGGAAGACGGTGTGAAGGCGCCGGCCGCGCAGGCGCGCCCCTTCAGGGGCGCGAGGCTGTGACATTGTGCGGCTCCGCCGCGTGGGCGCGACCAGCCACACACAACCCGCACCCCCAAGACCACACCAGCCAGGCAGACGCTCAGGGACCCGGCGCCTAGGCGGGAGCCATAAGCAACGGCCTCGCCCGCTCCCGCAACTCCACCACCCGCGGCTCGTCGCCATACGGCTCCAGCCGATGGATAAGATCCCGCACGTACTCGGTGGTGCGGAAGGAGGAGATGCGCCCCGCAACCTCCACCGCCCGCACGCCCTGCTCACACGCCGCGTCCAGATTGCCCGACTCGAGCTCGGCGACCGCCGACACGACGAGCCGCAGCCCGTGCGAGCGTACGAACTCCTCCGTCGGCTTCGACAGCGCCTGCTCCGTGAAACGGCGGACCTGGCGGGGCGCCTTCAGATCGCGGTAGCACTCGGCGGCGTCGGCCGCGAAGCGGTCGTACGAGTAGAAGCCGAGCCAGGACGGATCGTGGTCCCCGTCACGGGCCCGTTCCAGCCAGCCCTCCGCCGCCCGCAGCGCCGCGCCGGCCGCCTGGGCGTCACCCGCGCGCGCGTGGGCCCGTGCTTCGACGAGCCGGAAGAAGCTCATCGTGCGGGCGGTGGCCAGCCCTCTGTTGCGTTCCAGTGCGGCCTGCGCGAGATCGACGCCCTCGTCGCCGAATCCGCGGTAGGTCGCCTGCAACGACATGGAGGCGAGGACATAGCCCCCCAGGGGGACGTCCGCCGCCGCGCGCGCGAGCCGCAGAGCCTGGATGTAGTAGCGCTGGGCGGCCTCCTGCTGACCGGTGTCGAAGGCCATCCAGCCCGCGAGCCGGGTGAGCTCGGCGGACGCCCCGAACAGCGCGCGGCCCACCTCGTCCGAGTACGAGCCGAGGAGCAGCGGTGCCGCCTCCACCCGTAAGCACTCCGGCACCATGGACGAACGCCAGTCGCCGCCCCCGTACTTGGAGTCCCAGCGCCTGGCGTCCTCGGCGGCCTCCCGCAGCTTCAGCACGTCGCTGTGGCCGACTTTCTGCGGTGCTCCGGAGCCCTCGCCCGGGTTCGCGTCGCGTGCCACCGAGCTGTCGGCGGGAGTTATCAGCCACCGGGACGCGGGAGTTGCGTATGCGCTCACTGCGAACGATCCGGCGAGCGACTGCCAGATGCCGCCGGAGCCGGCCCGGCGCCCGGCGAGGTCGAGCCGGTACAGCTCGGTGGCCGACCGCACGGCCTGTCCTACGTCACGAGGGAAGGCGAGGCCCACTTCCGGTGCGGGATCCGCGTCCGCCAGACCGATCTCGTGGAGCGGTACCGGGCGGCCGAGCTTCTGGCCGATGGCCGCGGCGATGAGGTGCGGCGCGGCACCCTGCGGCACCATGCCTTTCGACACCCAGCGCGCCACCGACGTCTTGTCGTAGCGAAGAGTCAACCCGCGTTGTGCGCCAAGATCGTTGACGCGTCGGGCGAGTCCTGCGTTGCTGATTCCCGCGAGGGCGAGAACGGCGCCGAGTTTTTCGTTCGGCCCGCGTTGCTCCCTGGACATGCGCCACCCCTCGACACAGACGGCTGCCGCGCGGGCGTAGCCACGCGGCATTCGTGCTGCGTCTTCCCAGGAGCCAACCCCTGGAACCCCACCCGCAAAAGCACGTGGCCGAGCCCTCAGGTATATGCCTCCCGCGAAAACACAGGCAAACACAGGGTAGTTCGCCGCATCCCAAGCGTTAAGGGGCATTGTTCCGGATGGCGGGAATGTGGTCCGGGAGTGAGCACGGAGCGTTGTGCCGTGCTCCCGCTGTGTGGCCGTGCGCCCGTCCGTGCGCTCTTCTCCGGCCATCGCGGGAGCGCTTCCATGGATGATGCGTGGGTCGGCCCGCTGTACTGGATCCAGTGGGCTGGGGGACACCGCCGCCTACATCCCCGCGGGCGGCGGACCGGTCCGGGAGGCGGACTCCGCCTCCCGGACTGTGCGTTGCGCACAGCCTGTACGGAGCGTGTGCGAGCCCGGCTGTCCATCACCGATTTGGCTGAATATCGCCCCTGCCCTCGGGAGTCAAATATCCCTCCCACCATGGGACTTGAGGGCGCGTTGGTTGTTTTTGGGGAGCGTACCGGGGGCGCATTCGCGTCGTAGCCGCAGGGTAAATTCTTCGCGATCGCCTTTCCTCGCGCGTGCGTTCGCTTCATGGTGGGCATCTCCCAGGGGCGCACTCCGGGAGCACAAGCGGCCCTACAGGCCCTCCGGCGCGCTTTCTTCGTGGCAGCATGGTGCCAGTTCGTACGGTGCACTGGTTGTCCACAGCCTGTGGAGGCGGCGATGCGGTGGTTGGTGGGATGGAGCAGTACCGCCGCTCGTGCGCGCGAGATCGGTTCGGCGGGCGCGACCGGCGGCGACGGCGAGACGGTGCACCCGGTGGGGTCCCAACTCCTGTGGGGTGACCCCGATCCGCTCTGGGCGGTCGGCGACTGGCGCCCCGACGAGGTGCGCGTCGTGAAGGCCGACGAGGAGAACCGCATCGCGGTGCTCGGCACCTGCGGAGCCTCCGACGAGGAACTGCGCGTCGGCCTGTTCGCCGCGCGCGGAGGGGCGATTCGGCATCTGACGGCCTGGTCCGGCAGTTACACGGCGGTCGTCCAGGTGGGCCGCCGGCTGATGGTCTGCGGTGATCTGGCGGGCGCGCGGCCGGTGTTCTACACCCCCTGGGCAGGCGGCACGGCCTACTCGACCGCCGCCCTCCCGCTCGCCGACCTCATCGAGGCGAACCTGGACTTCGGGCACCTGGCGGCCCTGCTCGCGGCTCCCGACGTACCGGCCGCACTCCACGACTCGACCCCCTACGACGGCGTACGGCGCATCCCGCCCGGCCACGCGCTGATCCTGCGCGCGGGCGCACGCGAGATCGCCGGGTACGAGCAGGTGGCCTCCCTCGCCGTCGCGGCCCCGTCCGCCGACCCCGACAGCGCGGTCGACGCCATACGCGACGCCCTCGTAGAGGCCGTACGGGCCCGGCTCGCCGCCCCAAGGCACGTACCCGGCGCGGACATCGACCCCGGTCCCGTCCCCGGGATGGGCCCCGCCGAGCGGCGCGCGGCCCGCGGCATGCCCGTCCCCGGCATCGGAGCCGACCTCTCCGGAGGACCCGCTTCGGGAACGCTCGCCCTGCTGGCCGCCGGTCTCCCCGGGGCGCCCGGCACCGTCCTGGGACACGGCACGGGCGCCGGCGAACGCCTCCTCGCCGTCACCTTCAACGACCTCGCGGTGAAGGGCCGGGAGGCGGAACTGGAGCGGGCCGGAACCCTGGCCGCCAACCCCCGGCTGCACCACGTGGTGGTCGCGGGCGGCGAAGAGGTCCTCCCCTACGCCGAGTTGGAAGGCCCGCTGACGGACGAGCCGGGCCCCTCCCTCGTGTCCGCCGCCCGGCACCGCGCCCGCCTGGCCTCGGGCAGCGCGGACCACTTCACGGGCTACGGCGCCCGCCAGGTCCTGGACGCGCACCCGGCCCGCCTCGCCGACCTGCTGATGGACCGCAAACGACGTCATCTCGTGCGCCCCGTGGCGGCGCTGGCGAAAGCCGACGGATCCGTCATGGTCATGGTCCCCGCGCGCGTGTACGGCGCGGCCCGCAAGCTCTCCCGTACGCCCTATCTCGTCGGCATCCAAGGACTCGCGGACCGCCTGCTGCACAGGCGGTTCGAGGGACCGGGAGGTGCCGTGGGAGTGTCGCTCGCCGAACTCACGTGGGCCAGACCCGGGCCCGCCGCACGCTGGCTGACCGGCGAGGCCCTCGCTGAAGTATCGGTTCGCCTGACCGGGGCGACGACCCGGGCGAGCGTCGGCCCCGGCCAGCGTCCCGGCGACTTCCGCGCGCGCTCGGCCCTCGCCCGGCACGCCGCCGATCTGCGCGTCCTGGAACAGGCCGCCGAGGTCCGCTTCCAGCGCCTGCACGCCCCCTTCCTCGACAACCAGGTCGTACGGGCCTGCCGCGCCCTTCCCGAGGCGCTGCGCGTGCGGCCCGGCGCGCGTGCCGCGATTCTCCGTACGGTCCTGGAGGGCGCCGGCGTCGCCGACCTCCCGCCCGGCTGGGGCGCGCCCTCCCACGCGTCCTCGGCGGCCGCGGCCCGCACCGGGCTCCGGGTCGCCGTGGACGACCTGATCGCCCTCTTCGACACGCCGCTCCTCGCCCAGGCGGGCCTGGTCGAGGCCCGCGTCGTCCGCAAGGCCCTCCGGGCGGCGGCCGACGGAGAGCCCCTCCCCTTGGAAGGCCTCGCGGACCTGGTGTCCCTGGAACTGTGGCTCAGGCGGTTGCTGGACCGCCGGGGGACGTGCTGGACGGGCACCCCCGCCCGGCAACGAGCCGTCCCGGCCGGGATCCGACCGCAGCAGGGGGCGCTGGGGGCGGGCGCGCGGAGGGGATAGGGCTTTTCTTCGCCCCCGCCGCCCCTACCCATACCCGTCCCCTGGGGGCTGCGCCCCCAGACCCCCGC
>NZ_JBFAHW010000079.1:0-48671 GCF_040654355.1 Streptomyces sp. NPDC050704
ACGGGATATCCGATCGCCGCTCTGGGATATCCAGTCATGGCACGTTGCCGCGGCGATCGGACACCCCGACACGACCCCTCACGCCGGAAGGCCGAGTGCGGCTGGGTGGGGCCTGCGCTGCAGACCCCGCCCGGCTCTTGGCTGTTGTCTTTTGTCTTTTAGGGGCGCGGGGAACTGCGCACCCAGCCCCCACCGGCCCGCAGTGATCACACCGTCCCAAGGCCCCCGGTCTTTGGTCTTTTCAGGGGCGCGGGGAACGGCGCGACCAGCCACAGCCGACCCGCACCCGACAAACCAACCCAGGGCACCCCAGATCTTTTAGGGGCGCGGGGAACTGCGCGACCGGCCCCCACCGGGCCCGCAGTCGTCAAACCACCTCAATCCCCCCGCCTTCATCCGGCCTCCCGTCACACCTCAAGGTGTGACGGGAGGCCGGACTCGTTTCAGGGCTCAGTCGGGCACCCCGCGGAGCGGACCGTCACGTGGACCCTGGAACATGAGGGACGCCGCAGCCGCCTGGTCAAGAGGAACCACTTCGGCTGTGAACCCGTCTGACCTGTAACCGCAGGACCACCCCCCGTGCACGTGCATCTGCCCATGCATCTGCATGTGAAGACAGCTATGATCCGGTGCAGTTGACCATCTGCACCACTGGCAACAGACACACCAATGCACCACCGGGGAGCGACCTGTGGACCACGACGTGTACAACGGCATGGCTGCCACGGAGCTGCGCGGAGCGGCCTGGCAGAAGAGCCGGCACAGCAACTCGCAGGGCTCCTGCGTGGAGTTCGCGCGGCTGCCCGGCGGCGAGGTCGCGGTGCGCAACTCGCGTTTCCCCGACGGACCCGCCCTCGTCTACACACGCGCCGAGATCGAGGCCATGCTCCTGGGCATCAAGGACGGCGAGTTCGACCACCTGATAGCGGGCTGACCGGCAGCGGGCCGAATCGCGGGGCCGGCCAGCGGTACGTGCGACGGTGACCGAGGGCGGTCACCCTCCGCTGCGATCACCGACGCACCGTAACGCGCGTAGAACCGCGGCCCGAAAAAGCGCCGCGGTCCCTCAGGCGGACGGCTGGAGCCGGAACAGCGCCCACACGACCTTGCCGTTGAGCGTGCCGGCGAGCGGGTGCCACCCCCAGCTGTCGGCGAACGAGTCGACCAGGAACAGACCGCGGCCCGACTCCGCCGAGAAGTCCTCGGAGTCGCCCGCCACCGGGCTGTCGTGACTGGGATCGCGCACCGCGCAGACCAGTCGCTCGGTCCACCGCATCAAGTGCAGCCGCACGGGCGGGTCCTGATCGGGCGAGCGCGGGGTGTCCGCGGGCAGCGCGTGCCGCAGTGCGTTGGTGACGAGTTCCGAGACCACCAGACAGACGTCGTCGAAGCGGTTGCCGATGTCCCACTGGTCCAGTGTGTGGCGGGTGAACTGCCGTGCGTCGCGCACCGCTTCGTAGCGGGGCGGCAGGGCGCAGGAGGCGGCGTTGGACACGGCCGCGGGGTCCAGCGGCGGAAGCCCCTGCCTTAACGGCTCGAGCATGGTCGATCCATTCGTCCCCATGCGAGGCACTCCCGGGGTTCGCGGTCGTGGCGATGCAGCGGTGGCGCGAGACCATCGTTCCGAATGCGTACGGCAGATGCAAGGGCAGATGCACGTGCACGCGCCCGAATTGGACCTTCCCATACCGCTTCTTGGTCATTTTTTCCGCCGTCTTTCTGCCGCCTTTCTGTCTCTGGCCGGTCTTCTCCTTGCCAGTTCCTGTGTGTCTTCCTCGAAACCTTGCCGTTTCTGTAACCGAACGAGTACTGCTTGGAGTGTTTTAGTGGCAGACTGCGGCCCTTGAAGAACGGGGCAGGGAGGCGGACGAACGTGAGCGCGCAGGAGTCGGGATCGGTGGTACGGCGCATGCTGCTCGGCTCGCACCTCAGGCGGCTACGGGAGTCGCGCGGCATCACCAGGGAGAAGGCCGGCTACTCGATCCGCGCCTCCGAATCGAAGATCAGCCGTATGGAGTTGGGCCGGGTGAGCTTCAAGACGAGGGATGTCGAGGATCTGCTGACCCTGTACGGGATCGCGGACGACGCGGAGCGCAACTCGCTGCTCTCACTCGCCAAGGAGGCCAACGTCGCGGGCTGGTGGCACAGTTACTCGGACGTCCTGCCCAGCTGGTTCCCGACGTACGTCGGCCTGGAAGGCGCCGCATCGCTGATCCGGTCGTACGAAGTCCAGTTCGTGCACGGCCTGTTGCAGACCGAGGCGTACGCGCACGCGGTCGTCGAGCGCGGCATGCGCAGCGCGAACCACGGCAAGGGTGCCAAGGCCGTGAGCGCCGCCGACATCGACCGGCGCGTGGCCCTGCGTCTGGAGCGCCAGAAGTACCTGGTGTCCGAGAACGCCCCCGACTTCCACGTCGTCCTCGACGAGGCCGCGCTGCGACGGCCGTACGGTGACCGGGAAGTGATGCGGGGTCAGCTCCAGCATCTGATCGACGTCTCCCAGCGTCCCAACGTACGGCTCCAGATCATGCCCTTCGGCTTCGGCGGGCACGCGGGCGAGAGCGGGGCCTTCACGGTGCTCAGCTTCCCCGAGTCCGATCTGTCCGACGTGGTCTATCTGGAGCAGCTCACCAGTGCGCTGTATCTGGACAAGCGCGAGGACGTCACCCAGTACGAGAAGGCGATGAAGCAGCTCCAGGACGACAGTCCAGGGCCGGACGAGAGCCGTGATCTGCTCCGGGGTCTGCTCCAACTCTCCTGAAACATCAGCACCTTCTCCAACTCCCTTTAAACACCAGTACGATGACGTGTGATCAGACCGTGAAGATGATCAGGCTGGCTGCTGCGGCAGCAAGGGATTGAGGGATCACATGTCGTCCTACTTCACCGACCTGGCTCAGCAGTACATCGACGGAGAGTGGCGTCCGGGCACGGGTTCCTGGGACATCATCGACTTCAATCCGTACGACGGTGAGAAGCTCGCGTCGATCACGATAGCCACGGTCGACGAGGTGGATCAGGCCTACCAGGCCGCCGCCCGCGCCCAGAAGGAATGGGCCGCGACGAACGCGTACGCGCGGCGCGCCGTGTTCGAGAAGGCCCTGCGCATCATCGAGGACCGCGAGCCGGAGATCACCGAGGCGATCATCGCGGAACTCGGCGGCACGCATCTGAAGGCCGGCTTCGAACTGCACCTCGCCAAGGAGTTCCTGCGCGAGTCGATCCACCTGTCGCTGCGGGCCGAGGGCCGGATCATCCCCTCGCCGGTCGTCGGCAAGGAGAACCGCGTCTACCGCGTCCCGGTCGGCGTCGTCGGTGTGATCAGCCCCTTCAACTTCCCCTTCCTGCTGTCGATCAAGTCCGTCGCCCCGGCGCTCGCGCTCGGCAACGGCGTGGTCCTCAAGCCGCACCAGAACACCCCGATCGTCGGTGGTTCGCTGGTCGCCAAGGTCTTCGAGGACGCGGGTCTGCCGGGCGGTCTGCTCAACGTCGTCATCACGGACATCGCGGAGATCGGCGACGCCTTCCTGGAGCACCCGGTCCCGAAGGTCATCTCCTTCACCGGCTCCGACAAGGTCGGCCGCCACGTCGGCACGGTCTGCGCCTCGCACTTCAAGCGCTCGATCCTCGAACTCGGCGGCAACAGCGCCCTGGTGGTCCTGGACGACGCGGACATCGACTACGCGGTCGACGCGGCGGTCTTCAGCCGGTACGTGCACCAGGGCCAGGTCTGCATGGCCGCGAACCGCATCCTCGTGGACCGCTCGGTCGAGACCGAGTTCACCGAGAAGTTCGTCGCCAAGGTGAAGACGCTGAAGACCGGCGACCCGAGCGACCCCCGGACCGTCATCGGCCCGGTCATCAACTCCTCGCAGGCGGACGCCATTTCGGGCACCGTGGAGCAGGCGATCGCCGAGGGCGCCACGGCCCTCGTGCGTGGCGCCACCACCGACAACCTCGTCGAGCCGTCCGTCCTGACCGGCCTGCCCGCCGACTCCGCCATCCTCCAGCAGGAGATCTTCGGCCCCGTCGCGCTCCTCGTCCCGTTCGACGGCGAGGAGGAGGCCGTACGGATCGTCAACGACACCCCGTACGGGCTGAGCGGCGCCGTGCACACCGCCGACGTCGAGCGCGGTGTCTCCTTCGCCAAGCAGATCGACACGGGCATGTTCCACGTGAACGACGGCACCGTGCACGACGAGCCGCCGGTCGCCTTCGGCGGCGAGAAGTCCTCCGGCATCGGCCGCCTGAACGGCGACGCGGTGGTCGACGCGTTCACCACCCAGAAGTGGATCTCGGTACAACACGGGCGCAGCTTCTTCCCGTTCTGAGCCGCTCGAAAGCGGATGGGGCATGGCTTGAATGTGGCGGGCCCTTGCGGACAGAAACTGACCGCAAGGGCCCGTAACTTCGTGGGTGTCGAGAAGGAAACGGCACCCACGAGAGGCGGCCCTCATGGTTATGCACGTGCACGCAGAGGCCCACGGCGACGAGCGCGGCGCATTGCTCGCCTTCCTGGACGAGCAGCGGGGCGGCATCCGCCGGACGTTGCTCGGCCTCACCGACGAGCAGGCGGCGACAAAGCCGAGCGCTAGCGAACTCTCGCTCTCCGGGCTGCTCAAGCACGTCGCCGAGACCGAGCAGGGCTGGCTGTCACGGGCCCGTCAGGTGGCGCCCGACACCCAGCGCTCCGAGGAGGACTGGGGCGACAGCTTCCGGCTGGTCGGCGACGAGACCGTCGAGTCCATGCTCGCCTACTGGGACAAGGTCACCCGGCAGACCGAGGACTTCATCCGGTCCGTGCCCAGCCTCAACGACACCTTCCCGCTGCCCGACCAGCCCTGGTTCCCGGACGACGAAGCCGTGTCGATGCGCTGGCTGATGCTCCGGCTGATCGCGGAGATGGCCCGGCACGCCGGCCACGCCGACGTCATCCGCGAGTCCCTGGACGGGAAGACGGCCTTCGAGCTGGTCGCACAGGCGCAGGGCGGCGGCGACTGGGGCTGAGTCGCCGTCGGAACCCGAGGAGGCGGGTCCTACGCTTGGCCCATGTCAGTGATCCGCCTCCTCGTCCTGAGTGCCGTACGTCAGCACGGCCGGGCCCACGGCTACCAGGTGCGCAACGACCTGGAGTTCTGGGGCGCGCACGAGTGGTCCAACGCCAAGCCCGGCTCGATCTACCACGCGCTCAAGCAGATGGCGAAGCAGGGCCTGCTGTACGCGCACGAGATCGCGCCCTCCACGGCCGGCGGCCCGCCGCGTACCGAGTACGAGATCACGGAGAAGGGCGCCAAGGAGTACTTCGCGATGGTCCGCGAATCCCTGACCTCGTACGACCAGAAGCCGGACGCGCTCTCGGCCGCGCTGGGTTCCATGGTCGACCTGGACCGCGAGGAGGTCGTCGAACTCCTGGAGGAGCGGGTGCGCGGCATCCAGGAGTGGCGCAAGGCGGTCACCGAGTACTACACGCCGGAGGAAGGCCCTGCCCAGCTCGGCCACATCGGCGAGATCATGAACTTCTGGGTCCACTCCGCCGACAGCGGCGCCGAGTGGACCCGCGGTCTGATCGCACGGATCAAGGGCGGCGCGTACACCTTCGCGGGCGAGGGTGAGCCGTTCGTGGGGGTGCTCGCGGAGGGCGAGAAGAACCCGTACGGGACAGGGCAGCCACATCCAGGAGATGCGAGCTAATAAAGTTTGACTAATCGCCTCGATGGGCATACCGTCTGCCGGCGAGCAAGTAGTCAAGTTTGACTACATTGAGTCGGAGGGAGTCGGATGACGGACGCGATCGTCGTCGAGGACGTACGGAAGCGGTACGGGGACAAGGCGGCCCTGGACGGGCTGGACCTGGTGGTGCGGCGCGGCACCGTGCACGGTCTGCTCGGCCCGAACGGCGCCGGCAAGACCACCGCGGTGCGCGTGCTGACCACGCTGCTGCGGCCGGACGAGGGGCGCGCGGAGGTTTTCGGGTGCGACGTGGTGCGGGAGGCGGGCCGGATACGGCGGCGCATCGGCCTGCTCGGCCAGCACGCGGCGCTCGACGAGGAACTCGGCGGACGGCAGAACCTGGAGATGTTCGGGCGCCTCTACCACCTGGGCGCCCGCCACGCGCGCGTGCGGGCCGACGAGCTCCTTGAGCGCTTCGGCCTCGCGGACACGGGCCGCAAAGTGGTGAAGCAGTACAGCGGCGGCATGCGCCGCCGCCTGGACCTCGCCGCCTCGCTCATCACCGAACCGGAGGTGCTCTTCCTGGACGAGCCGACGACAGGGCTCGACCCCCGGGGCCGCGCGGAGGTGTGGGGCGCGGTGCGCTCCCTGGTCGGTGGCGGCACGACCGTACTGCTCACCACGCAGTACCTGGAGGAGGCGGACCAGCTCGCCGACCGCATCGCGGTCGTCGATCACGGCCGGGTCATTGCGGACGGCACGGCGGACGAGCTCAAGGCGAAGACGGGTGGCGACCGGATCGACGTGGTGCTGCGGGACGAGGGCCAACTGGGCGCGGCCGTCGCCCTGTTGCCCTTCGACAAGGCCGACATCTCCGTGGACACCGACCGGCGCCTCCTCAGCGCTCCGGTCACCGACCGCATGGCGGCGCTCGCCGGGGCGGTACGCGCCCTGGAGGAGGCCGGCATCGAGGCGGAGGACATCGCCCTGCGGCGCCCGACACTGGACGAGGTCTTCCTGCACCTGACCGGCAAGCCCGAGGAGGCCGTGTGAGTACGTCGTTGAGCTGGGCCGTCACCGACTCCTGGACCATGACCCGGCGTGAACTCGCCCACTGGGCGCGGCAGCCCGTGCAGGTCGTCGTGGGCCTGGTGTTCCCGGTGATGCTGCTGCTGATGTTCGGCTACCTGATCGGCGGCGGCAGCGGCGTCGAAGGCGACTACCGCGAGTACCTGGTACCCGGCATGTTCGCGCTGACCATGACCTTCGGTCTGGACGCCACGATGGTCGCGGTCACGCAGGACCTGAACAAGGGGGTGATCGACCGGTTCCGGTCGATGCCGATGGCCAACGGCGCCGTGCTCGTGGGCCGTTCGGCGGCGGACATGCTGCAGTCGGCCGTCTCCCTGGTCGTGCTGGTCGGTGTCGGGCTCGCGGTCGGCTGGACCTGGCACGGTTCGTTCGCCGCCTTCCTGGGCGCGCTCGGCCTGCTGCTCCTGCTGCGGTTCGCGATGCTGTGGATAGGCATTTACCTGGCCATGGTCGCGGGCAGGCCGGAGCTGGTGGTGGCCGTGCAGATCCTGGTCTGGCCGGTGGGCTTCCTGTCCAACGCCTTCGCCACACCCGAATCCATGCCGGGCTGGCTGGGCGCGACCGTCGAGTGGAACCCCATGTCGGCGACGGCGACCGCGGTGCGTGACCTGTTCGGCAACAAGGGAGGTACGGCGAGCACGTCCTGGGCTGCCGAGCACGCCGAACTGCTGGCCGTCGGCTGGCCGCTCGCGCTGCTCGCCGTGTTCTTCCCGCTGGCGGTACGGAGGTTCGCGGCGCTCAGCAAGTAGGCGCGAGCCGGGCGGGCCCGGGCCGACAGCTCGGGCCCGCACAGACTCTCAGTGATGGAAGCCGGTCGCCGCCTCCTTGTCCCGCGTGATCGGATGCGGCTGCCGGCGCAGTTCGGGCAGCAGGCGGCCCAGGTCCTCCGCGAACAGCTCGGCGAGGTCGGACGAGAAGCCGTTGCGGCACACCACCCGGAGCACGGAGAGGTCCTCGCGGTTCGCGGGGAAGGTGTACGCGGGCACCAGCCAGCCATGCTCCCGCATCCGCCGGGACACGTCGAAGACGTCGTACGCCGTGACGTCCGGGCCGGTTGCGAAGGCGAATACGGGCAGCTGGTCGCCCCGGGTGAGGAGGCGGAAGTCGCCGAGCGCCTCGACCCGCTCGGCGAGCCGTCGGGCGACGTCCCGGGTCGTCTGCTGGACGGCCCGGTAGCCCTCGCGGCCCAGCCGCAGGAACGTGTAGTACTGCGCCACCACCTGCGCCCCGGGCCGGGAGAAGTTGAGCGCGAAGGTCGGCATGTCGCCGCCCAGGTAGTTGACGCGGAAGACCAGTTCGTCAGGCAGCTCGGCGGCCGACCGCCACAGCGCCCAGCCGACGCCCGGGTAGACCAGCCCGTACTTGTGTCCCGAGGTGTTGATTGAGGCGACGCGCGGCAGCCGGAAGTCCCAGACCAGGTCCTCGTCGAGGAAGGGGGCGACTATCGCGCCGGACGCCCCGTCGACGTGGACGGGGATGTCCAGACCTGTACGCGCCTGCAAAGCATCCAGTGCCGCGCAGAGTTCGGCGATCGGCTCGTACGACCCGTCGAAGGTGGAACCGAGGATGCCGACGACCCCGATGGTGTTCTCGTCGCACAGCTCGGCGGCGGCCTCCGGGTCGAGGTGGAAACGGTCGCCCTCCATGGGGACCTGGCGCGCCTCGACCTCCCAGAACGCGCAGAACTTCTCCCAGCAGACCTGCACGTTGACGCCCATGACGAGATTCGGGCGGGCGCTCGCCGGATAGCGGTCCGCGTTGCGCTTGGCCCAGCGGCGCTTGAGCGCCATCCCCGCGAGCATGCACGCCTCGCTTGACCCCGTCGTCGAACAGCCCACGGCGGCGGCCGGATCCGGCGCGTTCCACAGGTCGGCCAGCATCGCCACGCACCGCCGCTCCAGCTCGGCCGTGCGCGGGTACTCGTCCTTGTCGATCATGTTCTTGTCCCGGCACTCGTCCATCAGCACACCGGCCTGCGGTTCCATCCAGGTGGTGACGAAGGTGGCGAGGTTGAGGCGGGAGTTGCCGTCCAGCATCAGCTCGTCGTGCACGAGCTGATAGGCCGTGGACGGCGGCAGCGGCCCGTCCGGCAGCCGGTGCTTGGGCGGGGCCTCGGCCATGCCGCCGACCGGATTGGCCTCTCCGTAGAAGGGGTTGACGGTCAGCGGACGCTCGTCGGGCTTCTCGGGGCCGGTGTGGAGCGGCATGGTGCCTCCGGTCGGTGGGGGCCGATGGGGTCGGGGCCCGTGGTAGGGGGTTCCATCGTGGGCCCCACCTCGTCGTAAGCGGGTAAAACCGACACGGTGTCCGGCCGGTCGTGTCCGGTGGTGGATCCGGGCTTGCACCTCACGTGACGTGAGGACTCAGGCTGAGGTGCGTACCGAGAAGGAGGGAGCGGAGGCGATGAGCTACTCCGTTGGACAGGTCGCCGGATTTGCCGGAGTGACGGTGCGCACGCTGCACCACTACGACGAGATCGGGCTGCTCGTACCGAACGGGCGCAGCCACGCGGGCTATCGGCGCTACAGCGACGCCGACCTCGACCGGCTGCAGCAGATCCTGTTCTACCGGGAGCTGGGCTTTCCGCTCGACGAGGTCGCGGCCCTGCTCGACGACCCGAAGGCGGACCCGCGCGCACATCTGCGCCGGCAGCACGAGCTGCTGACCGCCCGGATCGAGAAGCTGCAGAAGATGGCCGCGGCCGTGGAGCACGCCATGGAGGCACGCAAGATGGGCATCAACCTCACACCCGAGGAGAAGTTCGAGGTCTTCGGCGACAAGGACCCCGAGGAACACGCCGAGGAGGCCGAGCGCCGCTGGGGAGGAACGGAGGCGTACGCCGAGTCGCAGCGCCGCGCCGCCGGCTACTCCAAGGAGGACTGGCAGCGGATGCAGGCCGAGGTGGCCTCCTGGGGCGAGCGCTACGACACCCTCATGGAGGCCGGTGAGCCCGCCACGGGCGAGCGGGCCATGGCCATGGCCATGGAGCACCGGCGGCACATCACCCAGTGGTTCTACGAATGCCCGTACGAGATGCACCGGGGGCTCGGCGAGATGTACGTGTCCGACGAACGGTTCAAGGAGTTCTACGACTCCATGCGCCCGGGCCTTGCCGAGCACCTGAGGGACGCGATCACGGCGAACGCCGCACGGCACGAAGCCTGACCGTAAGCGGGTGTCGGTAAAACGTGTCGGTAAGGGGCGTTCGCAATGGTGAGCGCCCCTTACAGGCCGCTCTGACGGTGGCTCACAGCCATGTCCCAGTCAGGGCACAGTCCGTTCCGTAGAACCTGGTGGAACCTGGCCATGCCATCCTGCGTTGGTAGTTTGGTCGGCGATACCTCGACCCCCCACCGTATCCACCAGCCCTCAGGAGCCCGGAACCGTGACGACGCTCGCCCTCGGCCCAAGCTGGTTGGATCCGGACTACCTGCTCGACTCGTTCGGCATCTGGGGCCTGCTCCTGATCGTCTTCGCCGAGTCGGGCCTGCTCATCGGCTTCTTCCTGCCCGGTGACTCCCTGCTGTTCACGGCGGGCATGCTGATCTCCGCCAACACGCTGGACTTCCCGCTGTGGGCGGCCGTCGTCCTGATCTGCGTCGCCGCGATCCTCGGCGACCAGGCGGGCTACATGTTCGGCAAGAAGGTCGGCCCGGCGCTCTTCACCCGCCCGGACTCCCGCCTCTTCAAACAGGAGAACGTGGCCAAGGCCCACGAGTTCTTCGAGAAGCACGGCCCGAAGTCCCTGGTGCTGGCCCGTTTCGTGCCCATCGTGCGCACGTTCACGCCGATCATCGCCGGTGTCAGCGGCATGAAGTACCGCTCGTTCCTCACGTTCAACGTCCTCGGCGGCATCCTCTGGGGCGCGGGCGTCACGCTGCTCGGTTCCTGGCTCGGCAAGATCGACTTCGTCAAGACGAACATCGAGCCGATCCTGCTCCTGATCGTCTTCCTCTCGGTGGTCCCGATCATCATCGAGTTCCTGCGCGCCCGTAAGGGCAAGAAGAACCAGCCCGAGGCCACGGCGGCCGAGGTCCCGTCGGCAGCCCCCGTGGCGAGCGACCAGACGACCCAGCTGCGCCGCGTGCCGCCGGTCCAGCAGTACGGCCAGGACCAGCAGCACGGCAACCAGGGCCAGAACCAGCAGTACGGCGACCAGGGCCAGCAGTACGGAAACCAAGGGCAGCAGTACGGAAACCAGGACCAGGGCTACTACCAGCAGCAGCCGTACGGCTCCGACCAGGGTTACGGGAACCAGGGCTACGGGAACCAGGCTCACGGCTACCCGCAGGGCCAGGACCAGTCCTACGCCCAGCAGCAGTACCCCCAGGGCTACCCACAGGGCCAGCAGGGTCAGCAGCAGTACTCACAAGGCCAGCAGGACCAGCAGTATCCGCAGGGCCAGCAGTACCCCGAGGACCAGCAGCAGCACCCGCAGCCCCAGGGCTACCCGTACGGCCAGGACTACCCGCGGAACTGAGCAGGCGCATACGCGACAGTGCGGCCCGAGTCGCGGGCCGCACCTCAGAACCCCGCCCAGGCCGTACCGCCGTACCTCAGAACCCGCGCGTCCGCTTGGCCGCGCGGCGCCCCGCCGAGCTGTCCGCTCCCGGCAGTCGCATGAACATGCGGGAGATCTCGGACCCCAGGTTCACGCCGATCGCGATCGCCATCGCGAGGGCGGCGGCCTTGGTGAGGGACACCAGCCCCGCGTCGACGTTGTTCTGGGCGATCGCGAGCAGCCCGAAGTACGTGGCCGAACCGGGCAGTAGCGGCCCGATCGCGGCGGTCGTGAACGGGAGCGCGGACGCGAACCGGTACCGCGACAGGAGCTGCCCGAACAGGCCCACCACACCGGCGGCGACGGCCGTGGAGGCGACCGGTGAGATCTCGCCCGCGTAGTGCATCGCCCCGTACACACTCCACGCCACCCCGCCGTTGAGGGTCACGATCAGCACGGTGGATCGTTCCTGCTGGAGCAGCACCGCGAAGGCGAGCGACAGCAGCATCGACGCGGCGATCTGCATCACCGGCCGGTCGGCGAACAGCAGCGCCGCGTCCGGATTCAGCTCGACGCCCAGCTTCACCCCGAAGTACAGGACCACGAGGACACCGATGACGACGCCCACGAAGAGGTACATGACCTCCAGGAGACGGGCCGACGCGGTGATGTAGTAACCGGTCAGTCCGTCCTGCACGCCCGCCACCAGGGCCCGTCCGGGCATCAGCGCGAAGAGACCGCCGGTGATCACCGCGGACGCGCGCACCTCGACATTCGCCAGCGTGAGCGCGATCGCGATCGCGGCGGGCGGCATCGCGGCCACCGTGAACTGGTAGAACTCCGGCAGCCCGCGCGCCGAGCACAGCCACGCCAGCCGGTCGCCGAGCAGCGCGCCGAGAGCGGCCGCCACGAAGACGACCAGGCCACCGCCGACCAGCATGGAGGCCGCGCCCGCGAGGAGGCCGGAGGCCCCGCTCAGCACCCAGCCGTTGTACGGGTGCCGGTTGCGGCGTATCTCCGCGAGGCGCCGGTAGGCCTCCTCCAGGGAGATCTCGGTCTCGTCGTCACTGATGTCGTCGACGAGCTGGAACACGGCCGCGAGCCGCGTGTAGTCGGTGCCCCGGCGGCGTACGGTCCGCGAGGCCGTCACCGGATCGTCCACCAGCGACGGCTGGTACGAGATGGACAGCAGGGTGAAGGTGACGTTCGGCTCGCAGCGGTCCAGGCCGTACGAGCGGCAGACGGCGAACATCGCCGCCTCCACGTCCTCGGCGCCCTCCCCGCCCGCGAGCAGCAACTCGCCGATGCGCAGCGTCAGGTCGAGCACGCGCGGGACGGCGGGGCCCTCGTCCTCCCCCTTGTGCGCGATCTCGGGCACGGGCCGCTCGGCGACCGGCATGCGCAGCATCGTGCGCATCCGGTCCTGCCAGGGGATGTCCTTGGTCAGGTCGACCCGCGGGATGCCCATGGGCGGCGTGAAGGCGGGCGCCCGGTACGTACGGGGAGTGTTGAACGCCGAGCCCCCGGCTTCGGTGCTCGGCGGCTCGGGCGGCGCGAGCCCCTCGGGCATCGCGAACTCCGACGTCGTCTGCGACTCGTCCTCGATCGTCGCCGCCACACCGGGCGGCTGCGTGAACGCACTCCTCGCCTCGTCCGACTGCGGCTTGCGGTCTTCCGCCTCCGGCTCTGTCACCCCACGACTCCCGACTCTCACCTCCGGTACGTCTCAGTATGCGCACAGGCAAACGAACGGGCCGCACGCACCCGGCGTACGGCCCGTAACGGCAGCCTTCTTTACAGAAGTCGGCGATTCATCAAGAACAAGAACCCGACGACCTGCCCGACGACCTGGAGGCGGCGATCAGTGACCGCCGGTCTCCTTGAAGCGCTTGTAGGACCGCTCGATCTCGGCCTCGGCGTCCGTGCGGCCCACCCAGTTGGCGCCCTCGACGGACTTGCCGGGCTCCAGGTCCTTGTAGACCTCGAAGAAGTGCTGGATCTCCAGACGGTCGAACTCCGACACGTGGTGGATGTCCCGCAGGTGCTCCACGCGCGGGTCGTGCGCGGGCACGCACAGCAGCTTGTCGTCGCCGCCGGCCTCGTCCGTCATCCGGAACATGCCGATGGTGCGGCACTGGATGAGGCAGCCGGGGAAGGTCGGCTCGTCCAGGATGACCAGCGCGTCCAGCGGGTCGCCGTCCTCGCCGAGGGTGTTCTCGACGAATCCGTAGTCGGCCGGGTAACTGGTCGAGGTGAAGAGGCGACGGTCCAAGCGGATCCGACCGGTCTCGTGGTCCACCTCGTACTTGTTCCGCGAACCCTTCGGAATCTCGATCGTGACGTCGAACTCCACCGGTGGCTCCTCCATGATCAGCACATAGTTCTGGTGGTTAAGTGTCCCTCACGCAGGTGTGTGATCGCGAAAGGGGCTGGTGGTCGTGCCGGAGCTGAGGGCTTGGCGGGCCGCGAGACCGCATGTGGTGCGGGTCGCGCGATCCGTGAGACCGCAACTCGTACGGGCCGTCGGAGCCGTCAAACCACCACTCGTCCGAGCAACGGGAGCTGTGAAGCCGCTGGTCACGCGGCCGTTTTCGACCGTGCAGTTCACGGCGGGCGCCGCCACACTCGGACTCGTCGTGGCGGCCACCGTGGTCACTGCGGCCGGGCCCTGGGACTCCACCGGTCAGCGTACGGCGGAGCGCGACTGGGCCGCATCGCGGGAGCTCGCAGGTGGCGCAGATCACGGCCATGTGTCCGGTACGTCCGGAAAGGAGCCACAGTCCGCGCCGAGCGCCCCGTCCGTACTCACCGGACTGGGAGGTTCCGTCGGCTCAGTGCCGTCACCCACGGAGAAGGCCCTCGCCGACGTCCTGGGGCCGCTCCTCGACGACCCCTCGCTGGGCTCCGAACGTTCGGCGGCCGTCGTCGACCTGACCACCGGCAAGCGCCTGTACGGCAAGGCCGCGGGAGAGGCGCTGACCCCGGCCTCCACCACGAAGATCGCCACAGCCGTCGCGGCCCTCACCGCGGCGGGCGCCGACCACCGCATCAAGACCCGCACGGTCCTGGAACCCGGCACCGAGAAGATCGTCCTCGTCGGCGGCGGCGACCCCACGCTGACCGCCCGCGAGGACGCCGAGGGCAACGCGAGCCTGCGCACCCTCGCCGACGACACGGCCCGCGCCCTCAAGGCCCGCAAGACCGGCAAGGTGACGCTCTCGTACGACACCTCCCTCTACGAGGGTCCCGTCACGCACCCCATCTGGGCCCACGACCATACGAACCTCGCCCCGGTCACCGCCCTGATGGCCGACGAGGGCCGCCTCGACGACTCCTCCAGCGGCGCCGCGGACCGGAGCCCGGAGCCGGCGGCCGACGCGGCCGGTAAGTTCGCGGACCTCCTCAAGGACCGCGGCATCAAGACCACGACTCCCGCCCCCGCCAAGGCGACCGGCAAGGCCGAGGCCCTCGCCACCGTCCAGTCGCCGCCCCTGTCCACCCTCGTCGAGCACATGCTGACCAGCAGCGACAACGACATCGCCGAGGCCCTGGCCCGCCAGACCGCGCTCGCCTCCGGCGAACCGGCGAGCTTCAAGGGCGGCTCCACGGCGATCCGTACGCAGCTGAAGAAGCTCGGCCTGCCCCTGAAGGGCGTCGAGTTCGCGGACGGCAGCGGCCTGGACCGCGCCGACAAGCTCACCGCGGACCTGCTCACCGCCCTGCTGGCCGAGGCGGCCGACCCGGCCCGTCCCGACCTCCGCCCGGTCCTCACCGGCCTCCCCGTGGCCGGCTTCACCGGCACCCTCGTCAAGCGCTACGCGGACCAGCCCGGCACCGGCGTCGTACGCGCCAAGACAGGCACCCTGACCGGCGTACACACCCTGGCAGGCACAGTCGTCGACACCGAGGGCCGCCTCCTGTCCTTCGCCTTCCTGACCGCCTCCGACCGCCCAACGGACCCAACAGCCACCCAGCGAACCCTCGACCGCCTGGCATCAACCTTGGCGACCTGCGGCTGCAACTGAGCATGCCGGGGGCGCGCCCCTTCAGGAGAGGCGCACCGCGCCCTCCTGAAGGGGCGCGGGGAACTGCGCGCCCAGCCACAGCCGACCCGCACGGTCCCCACAAGGACAGCCCCACAGCCCCACTCCCTGCCCCAAGCGGCAGCGCTCACGTACGGTTGACGCATGACGAGCATCGGTGGTGCGGAGATGGTCGACTGGAATCTCGCGGTGGCGACCGCGACCCGGCTCGTACGGCCGGGCCCAGAAGTGAGCCGCGACGACGCCCGGGCTGTCGTCGCCGAGCTGCGCAGGCACGCCAAGGCGTCGGAGGAACACGTCCGCGGCTTCACGCGGATGGGCGGCGACGACCTTCACGACACTCCCATCCTCGTCGTCGACCGACCGGGCTGGGTCCGGGCGAACGTCGCCGGGTTCAGGGAGATCCTCAAGCCGCTGCTGGACAAGATGCAGGAGCGGCGCGGCAGTACCCCGGGCGGCGCCGTCCTCGGCGCCGTCGGCGGCAAGGTCACCGGCGTCGAGCTGGGCATGCTGCTGTCCTTCCTGGCCTCCAGAGTCCTCGGACAGTACGAGACCTTCGCCCCGGCCACCCGGGACCTCCCGGCCGGCGCCAACGGCGGGGGCAGGCTCCTCCTCGTGGCGCCGAACATCGTGCACGTGGAGCGCGAACTCGACGTCCAGCCCCACGACTTCCGGCTCTGGGTCTGCCTCCACGAGGAGACCCACCGGACCCAGTTCACGGCCGTGCCCTGGCTGCGTGATCATCTTGAGGGTGAAATCCAGTCTTTCCTGGGAGAGACCGAGGTCGACCCCATGACCGTCCTGGAGCGCATCCGAGAGGCCGCCCAGTCGCTCGCCGGCGGCCGCCCCGAGGGCGAGGAGGGCGACGACGGCCGGTCCATCGTCGAGATCGTGCAGACCCCCGCCCAGCGCGAGATCCTCGGCAGACTGACCGCCGTGATGTCCCTCCTGGAGGGACACGCCGACTTCGTGATGGACGGCGTCGGCCCCGAGGTGGTCCCGTCCGTCGCCGAGATCCGCGAGAAATTCCAGCAGCGACGCGCCCGCGGGGCCTCCCGCCTCGACCTGGCGCTGCGCAAGCTGCTCGGCCTGGACGCCAAGCTGCGCCAGTACCGGGACGGGGAGCGGTTCGTGCGGGCGGTCGTGGACGAGGTCGGCATGGACGGGTTCAACCGGGTGTGGACTTCGCCGAACACGCTCCCGACCAAGACGGAGATCGCCAAACCGGCGGACTGGGTCGCGCGGGTGCACCGTAAGGCAGAGTCGTGAACTGAATCCGGCCGACGGCAGGTGAACGCCCCTCCAATCACCCGTCCGAGGGACCGTGAGCGATGGGTAGGCGTGCGATGCTCGGGGAACGGCCCGGTTCTGTCACCATCTACACACTCTGAGTGACTGATCCCGGGCTAACCCCCGACAATTTCATGAAGGGAACCGGACATGGGTCCCCATCCTGCGGTCGCGGCGATACGCCTGGCGGTCCGCCGCGTACTCCACGACGTTCTCACCGACCACGCCCCCGCCTCCGACAAGACCTCGCACGAGCTGCCGCCCCCGCCGCTCGTGCTCGTCGCGTGCTCCGGCGGCGCCGACTCCATGGCACTCGCCTCCGCCCTCGCCTTCGAAGCGCCCAAACTCGGCATCCGTGCCGGTGGCATCACCGTCGACCACGGCCTGCAGCCCGGCTCCGGCCAGCGTGCCGACGAGGTCGTGCTGCGCCTGACCGAACTCGGGCTGGCCCCGGCCGAGGCCGTCGCCGTCGCCGTCGGCCGTGACGGCGGCCCCGAGGCCGCCGCCCGCGACGCCCGGTACGGCGCGCTGGACGCCGCCGCGCAGCGCCACGGCGCGTGCGCGATCCTCCTCGGCCACACCCGCGACGACCAGGCCGAAACCGTCCTGCTCGGCCTCGCCCGCGGCTCCGGCATCCGCTCCCTCTCCGGAATGGCCGCTGTTTCCGGACGCCCGGGAGCCGCCCGCCGTTACCGTCGCCCTTTCCTGCACCTGGACCGGCAGACCGCCCGCAAGGCCTGCCTGGTCCAGTCTCTGCCCGTCTGGGACGACCCGCACAACGCCGACCCGGCGTACACACGTTCGCGCCTGCGCCACGAGGGCCTGCCCGCCCTGGAGAAGGCCCTCGGCAAGGGAGTCGTCGAAGCACTCGCCCGTACGGCACAGCTCTCGCGCGACGACGCCGACGCCCTCGACGCCTGGGCCGGCCAGGCCGAGGCCTCCGTACGCGACGCGGCCGGCCTCCTGGAGTGCGCCAAGCTCTACGCCCTGCCGCCCGCCGTGCGCCGCCGCATCCTGCGCCGCGTCGCCATCGAGGCCGGGGCGCCCGCCGGTTCGCTCTTCGCCCGGCACATCGAAGAGGTCGACCGGCTGATCACCGGCTGGCGTGGCCAGGGAGTCATCAATCTCCCGGGCAAAGTCGTCGCCCAGCGGCAGGGTGGCAGACTGGTGATTCGGCAAGGCTGAGAACACGCCCCTCCGGGGGACGTTCGGGTCTCCCCTTCGGGGAGGGGCCGGTCAGCTGGTGGCGGGACGACCGAAAGTGATGCGGGTGGACGCGAAAGACATGGGCACCGACCTCAAGTCGGTGCTCATCACCAAGGAAGAGATCGACGCGAAGCTGGTCGAGCTGGCCGCGAAGATCGACGCGGAGTACGCGGGCAAGGACCTGCTGATCGTCGGAGTCCTCAAGGGCGCCGTGATGGTCATGGCGGACCTGGCGCGTGCCCTGTCCACCCCGCTCACGATGGACTGGATGGCGGTGTCCTCGTACGGCGCGGGCACCCAGTCCTCCGGAGTGGTGCGGATTCTCAAGGACCTCGACACCGACATCAAGGGCAAGCACGTCCTGATCGTCGAGGACATCATCGACTCCGGGCTGACGCTGTCCTGGCTGATCTCCAACCTCGGCTCGCGCGAGCCCGCCTCCCTCAAGGTGTGCACGCTGCTGCGCAAGCCCGAGGCGGCGAAGGTCGCGATCGACGTGGAGTGGGTCGGCTTCGACATCCCGAACGAGTTCGTCATCGGGTACGGCCTCGACTACGCGGAGAAGTACCGGAACCTGCCGTTCGTCGGTACGCTCGCGCCCCACGTCTACGGCGGCTGAGGCACCCTGAGGGAGCAGCGGTTCGCCAATAGGTGACGCAGCCCTCTCGGGCGACGGGAACCCCAGCGGGTTTCGCGCCGTTGGAGCATGCGTAGACGGGTTTGTCAGCCGGGCCGTGCGGCTTCGGGTGGCAATGCTGGGGTACCGTCCGAAGAACAGTCTTATCAAACTCACTATGGCAGGAGGGACGGGGCGGCATCGCTCCGTATGGATGGACGTGAAGCGATACTTCCGTGGGCCGGTCATGTGGATCGTGCTGGCCGTCCTTGCCGTGGTCGTGTTGATGCAGGTCGTCGGCTCGTCCGGCGGCTACAAGACGGTGGACACCGGCCAGGTCGTCCAGGCGATCACTGACGACAAGGTCCAGCAAGCAAAGATCACCACCGGCGACGAGCACATCGTAAAGATCGAGCTCAAGGACGGCGAAAAGGTCGAGGGCAGCTCGAAGATCCAGGCGAGCTACATCGGCGACCAGGGTGTGGCCCTCGCCAACACCCTCCAGACCAAGTACCAGAACAAGCAGATCCCGGACGGCTACACGGTTTCGCCGACCAAGCAGAACGCTTTCGTCGGCATCCTGCTGTCCCTGCTTCCCTTCGTTCTCATCGTCGTCGTCTTCCTGTTCCTGATGAATCAGATGCAGGGCGGCGGCTCCCGGGTCATGAACTTCGGGAAGTCCAAGGCGAAGCTCATCACCAAGGACACCCCGAAGACGACGTTCTCGGACGTCGCGGGCTCGGACGAGGCCGTCGAGGAACTCCACGAGATCAAGGAGTTCCTCCAGGAGCCGGCGAAGTTCCAGGCCGTCGGCGCGAAGATCCCCAAGGGCGTGCTCCTGTACGGGCCTCCCGGTACGGGCAAGACGCTCCTCGCGCGTGCTGTCGCGGGCGAGGCCGGGGTTCCCTTCTACTCGATCTCCGGTTCCGACTTCGTCGAGATGTTCGTCGGTGTCGGTGCCTCCCGTGTCCGTGACCTGTTCGAGCAGGCCAAGGCGAACGCTCCGGCGATCGTCTTCGTCGACGAGATCGACGCCGTCGGCCGGCACCGCGGTGCCGGTATGGGCGGCGGTCACGACGAGCGCGAGCAGACGCTGAACCAGCTGCTCGTCGAGATGGACGGCTTCGACGTGAAGGGCGGCGTCATCCTGATCGCCGCCACGAACCGGCCCGACATCCTCGACCCGGCCCTCCTGCGCCCCGGCCGCTTCGACCGCCAGATCGCGGTCGACCGCCCGGACATGCAGGGCCGTCTGGAGATCCTCAAGGTTCACCAGAAGGGCAAGCCGGTCGCTCC
This sequence comes from Streptomyces sp. NPDC050704, assembly GCF_040654355.1. Taxonomy (NCBI): domain Bacteria; kingdom Bacillati; phylum Actinomycetota; class Actinomycetes; order Kitasatosporales; family Streptomycetaceae; genus Streptomyces; species Streptomyces sp. NPDC050704. Next base: position 19,715 of record NZ_JBFAHW010000079.1, read on the forward strand.
GGACGTCGACCTGTCCGCGGTTGCGCGTCGTACGCCGGGCTTCACCGGCGCCGACCTGTCGAACGTGCTGAACGAAGCCGCGCTGCTCACCGCGCGCGGCAACCTGAAGCTCATCGACAACAACATGCTGGACGAGGCGATCGACCGGGTGGTCGCGGGCCCGCAGAAGCGGACCCGGATCATGTCGGACAAGGAGAAGAAGATCACCGCGTACCACGAGGGCGGACACGCCCTGGTCGCGGCGGCTTCACCGAACTCCGATCCGGTCCACAAGATCACGATCCTCTCCAGAGGGCGTGCTCTGGGCTACACGATGGTCCTGCCGGACGAGGACAGGTACTCCACGACCCGCAACGAGATGCTCGACCAGCTGGCGTACATGCTGGGCGGGCGCGCGGCCGAGGAGCTCGTCTTCCACGACCCGACCACGGGTGCCGCGAACGACATCGAGAAGGCCACCGCAACGGCCCGCTCGATGGTCACGCAGTACGGCATGACCGAGCGGCTCGGCGCGATCAAGTTCGGTGGCGACAACACCGAGCCGTTCCTGGGCCGTGAGATGGGTCACCCGCGCGACTACTCGGAAGAGGTCGCCGCGCTGGTGGACGAAGAGGTCAAGAAGCTCATCGAGAACGCGCACAACGAGGCCTGGGAGATCCTGGTCGAGAACCGCGACGTCCTCGACAACCTGGTGCTTCAGCTGTTGGAGAAGGAGACGCTGGGCAAGGAGCAGATCGCTGAGATCTTCGCTCCCATCGTCAAGCGCCCGGCCCGCCCCGCGTGGACCGGTTCCTCCCGGCGCACGCCGTCCACCCGCCCGCCGGTGCTCTCCCCCAAGGAGCTGTCACTGACGAACGGGGCGAACGGCGCGACCCCGGCGCTCACCGCGAACGCGAACGTCTCTGCCGAGGCGCTCCCGGTGACCGAGACGGCCCCGGCTCCCGAGGATCGCTCGGAGAGCTGACCCGGCCGCCTCACCAGGCCCGGAATGACTGCCGCGCCCCTCAGGTTTTAACCTGAGGGGCGCGGCATTTTTGTATGCCTGTATGCGATACGCGTGGTCCGTGCGCGTGAGCGGCACAGAAACGAGGCACCAGATGACCGACCCCGTGACGTTGGACGGCGAGGGCTCGATCGGCGAGTTCGACGAGAAGCGTGCCGAGAACGCCGTACGAGAGCTGCTGATCGCGGTGGGGGAGGATCCGGACCGGGAGGGGCTGCGGGAGACGCCGGGGCGGGTGGCGCGGGCGTACAAGGAGATCTTCGCGGGGCTGTGGCAGGCGCCCGAGGAGGTCCTGACGACGACGTTCGACCTCGGTCACGACGAGATGGTCCTGGTGAAGGACATCGAGGTGTTCTCGACCTGTGAACATCATCTGGTTCCGTTCAGGGGCGTCGCGCACGTCGGCTACATCCCGGCCACCAGTGGCAAGATCACAGGGCTGTCCAAGCTGGCCCGGCTCGTGGACGTGTACGCCCGCCGGCCGCAGGTGCAGGAACGGCTCACGACACAGATCGCCGACTCGCTGATGGACATTCTGGAGCCGCGCGGCGTGATCGTCGTGGTGGAGTGCGAGCACATGTGCATGTCCATGCGTGGTATTCGGAAGCCGGGAGCGAAGACCATAACGTCGGCTGTCCGGGGGCAGTTGCGGGATGCGGCCACCCGTAATGAGGCGATGAGCCTCATCATGGCTCGGTGACGCTCCGCCCGGGGCGCGTCAGGCCGCCGGAGCCGTCGTCCCGCCGTTCGTGTCGTCGTCCTCCGGGAGTTTGCAGACGCGCTCCAGGAAGAAGGCGGCCGCTATGACGGCGATGCCCGTCAGGACGGAGAAGCCGGCGTAGATGGCCTGGTCGCGGCGGGCGGGGATGTCGAGGGACTCCAGAAGGAAGGCGCCGGTGCCGCCGTACATGCCGGAGACGAGGGCGGCCACCAGAGCGCTGGCCTGGCCGAAGACGACCGCTCGGGCCGCCATCAGGGGGTCGACACCCTTGGCGCCGGGCCGGCGCTCCCGCTGGGCCTTCAGACGGGTTCGGAGAGAGAGTGCCGTGGCCAGCAGGACGACGGCGATCAGTGCCAGGACGATGGGGGCGGCCAGCGGGACCCGGGGGAGCGTGCCCACCGAGTTCCACAGGCGGGCGCCCGCCCAGGACAGCACCCCGGCGATGACGAACACCACGGCCAGTGGCCTGATGTGCAGCTCTTTCACTCAGATCCCCTCGTGATCGCATGTCCTGGCCCACGGCGGCCCGGCCCGCGGCACGGCCGCCGTCGGATGCAGCGTTCCCGGGGAAATGCAGCCACTTCGCCCCTTCGGTCGACCGCCTGTGTTCGTCTCGACCTTAACGACTAGTCGGGCAGCTGGAGTTCCAGGTCGGCGCGGGGCGCCACACCTTCCCGGGGGACGGCGGAGAGCAGCCGCGCCACGGGGCCGCGGCCGGGCAGCTGGGCCTCGGGCTCCACGTCGTACCAGGGAGCGAGGACGAAGGCGCGCTCGTGGGCGTGCGGGTGGGGGAGGGTCAGCGTCGGGTCGTCGGACACGACGTCCGCGTACGCCACGATGTCCACGTCGATCGTGCGTGCGCCCCAGCGCTCGTCCCGCACCCGGTGGAAGGCCTCCTCGACCGCGTGCGCCCGCTCCAGGAGCGAGGAGGGCGGCAGGGTCGTCCTGAGGACGATCACCGCGTTGAAGTACGTCGGCTGGCTGCCCGGCTCGACGCCCCACGGCTCCGTCTCGTACACCGGGGAGACCGCTTTGACGCGGACGCCCGGTGTGTCCTCCAGGGCGTCGATGGCTCCCTGGAGGGTCTCCAGGCGGTTGCCGAGGTTCGAACCCAGGGAGAGCACGGCACGCCTGGGGTTCTGCAGGGTCGTGTCGGCGGCGTCCACGCGCTCCACCACGGAGGCGGGCACCGGCTGGACGGTCGGGTCGCTCGGGCCCTCGGTGAACGCGGTCATACTCGGCTCCGGATGATGGTGACGGTCACGTCGTCGAAGGGGACGGTGATCGGGGCGTCCGGCTTGTGGACGCACACCTCGACCTCCTGGACCCCGTCGTGCTTGAGGCATGTCTGGGCGATGCGCTCGGCGAGTGTCTCGATGAGGTTCACCGGCTCGCCCTCGACCACGGCCACGACCTCCTCCGCCACGATGCCGTAGTGCACGGTCTTCGTGAGGTCGTCGTCGGCCGCGGCCGGCCGGGTGTCCAGGCCCAGCGTCAGGTCCACGATGAAGGTCTGGCCCTCTTCGCGTTCCCTGGGAAAGACACCGTGGTGCCCGCGGGCCTTCAGGCCGCGCAGCGCGACACGATCCACGCGAATCACTCCTGCAATCGTCGGTAACGGCCGGTCACTGCCGAGTGCGGTCGGCACTCCGGCCTCAGTCGAATCTACCTGCGGGCACCGACAGCGCTCGCCCGCAGAGGCCCCGGTCCGGGTGAGGGCCAGGAGGGTTCATCGAGTGTTTTCCTGCGGGGAACGCGGCGGCTCACGGGCTGGTAGCCGCCCATACCCAGGGCCCGATGATCTCAATCCCTGCTTGGCCCTACTCGGCCCTACCCGGCACCTACCCACTCAGGCGGGGGAGTCGTCGTCCTCTTCCTCGCCGGTTTCGGCCAGTACGGGAGAGGCGTGGTGCGACCAGAGTTTCCAGCCCTCGGATGTGCGGCGGAACACATTCGTGGCGACGACGAGCTGGCCCACGAGGGGTCCGAGTTCGTCGCTGTCCTCGGGCGGCGGGCCGCCGCTGAGGATGTTCTCCGTGCAGGTCACCAGGGCGGTGTCGCCGGTGACCGAAACGTGCACGTCGGTCAGGAAGAACTGGATGTACTCGGTGTTCGCCATGATCAGCGCGTACGACCGCAGGACCTCGCCGCGGCCGTTGAGGACCGGCCAGCCGGGGTGCACACAGGAGACCTCGCCGGCCTGTGCCGGGTCGTGGTACTCCTCGTCGTGGCCCAGGTCGGACGGGGTCAGCCAGAGCGAGGACAGTTCCTCGAAGTCGCCCCGCTCCAGTGCCTCGTAGAAGGCGGTGTTGGCGAGTTCGACCTGCTCGACGTCCGTCTTGGGCGCGCTCACCGGGCTCCCTCTGCGGTCCCGGGTCCCTCGGTGGTCCGGGCGCCTTCCACGGCCCGGGCGACCCGGACGGCGTCGGCGGTGGCCCGTACCTCGTGGACGCGGACGGCCCAGGCGCCCTGGTGGGCGGCGAGCGCGGAGACGGCGGCGGTGGCGGCGTCACGTTCCCTGGCGGGCGGCGGGGCGGCCTCCGGGCCCGCCAGTACGCGGCCGAGGAACCGCTTGCGGGAGGCCGCCACCAGCAAGGGGTGGCCGAGGTCCCGGAGGCGGTCGAGGTGGGCGAGCAGCGCCAGGTCGTGTTCGACCTGCTTGGAGAAGCCGAGGCCGGGGTCGAGGACGATGCGGTCCGCGGCGATGCCGCCCGCCAGAACGGCCTCCACGCGCGCGTGGAGCTCGTCGACGACTTCGGAGACGACGTCCTCGTACGTCCCCTGCACGTTGCCGCCCTGGAGGAAGCCGCGCCAGTGCATGACCACGAAGGGTGCGCCGGCCGCGGCGACGACCGGGATCATCGCCGGGTCGGCGAGGCCGCCGCTGACGTCGTTGACGAGGGCGGCCCCGGCGGCGAGCGACCGCTCGGCGACCGAGGCGCGCATGGTGTCCACGGAGACGGTGACGCCTTCGGAGGCGAGGCCGCGGACGACCGGGATGACGCGTTTGAGCTCTTCGGCCTCGTCGACGCGGGTGGCGCCGGGGCGGGTCGACTCGCCGCCGACGTCTATCAGGTCGGCGCCCTCCGAGACCAGGTCGAGGCCGTGTTTGACGGCGGCCGTCGTGTCGAACCAGCGGCCGCCGTCCGAGAAGGAATCGGGGGTCACGTTCACGACCCCCATGACCGCGCACCGGTCCCACGCCGGAAGCCCTGTCACTTGGCCTCGCCCGCTCTTCTTGCTCATGCGTCCAGCGTAGGCCCCCGGCGGTGGGCGGCCGGTCGCCCTGGGTGAGTGGGGTTCGTGGACTCCTCGCGGGGGCGGTTCAGCCGGTGGGCTCCGGCCGGAGGGCGAACAGGTGCTCGTTCGCCCGGCCCAGCAGGACGTCCCGGTAGGGGATCAGCTGCGGCACCCTCGGATCGGCGCCCTCCGGGAGCTTCGGCAGCTCGACGGAGCCCGACCACACCTGCTTGCCGTCGGCCAGGTCGACGCCGACGAGCTCGCCCCTGGAGCTGAGGACATAGGCGACCTGCCGTCCGTCGATCACCGCGGGATCCGAAAGCCGCTCAGGCATGGGGAATTCTCCCTTGCCCGGGTCCAGCTTCAGCGCGAGCTCGCGGCTCCACAGCTTCTCGCCGCTGTCCGCGTCGAGTGCGGTCAGGCGGGCCTGCCGGCTCACGAAGACCACGTCGCCGACGAGCGAGGTGCCACCGGCCGGGACATCGCGCACCGGCTTGGTGTCGACCTTGCCGGAATCGGCATCAACGGTGATCAGGGCACTGATGCCGGTGGCCTGGTAGAGCGGTTGATCACCCTCGTACTCGGCGAAGACCAGCGAGTCCGCGGTGTTGCCCGTGTGCGCGGTCGCGCCCGGGATGGACGCGACCTTCTTCGCCTCGCCGGTCCTGGGGTCCAGGCGGATGACGTCGAGTGTGACCTCCCACCGGTCCTTCTCCCTGCCGCAGATCACGTAGGGCACCCCGGCCACCGCCGTGCGCTCGCAGTGGATGCCCTTGCCCCACTTGTACTCCCACAGCTCCTTGCCGGTTCTGGCATCCAGCCCCTTCATCGTCTTGAACCGCGGGGTGTTGGCGAACACGCCGCCCTCGATGGGGATGGCCGCGGTGGTGTCTCGATGGTCATCGGCCAGTCCGTGCCGCCAGAGCTCCTTGCCGGTGTCGGCGTCGAGCGCTGTCAGGTCGGTGCGTTCGTAGCTGGTGCCGGGATAGCGGTCGGCGAAGGTGTAGACGATGCCGTCGCGGACACCGCCCATGGTGCCGCCGTACGAGTCCCCGCCCCCCTTGCCCTCCTTGACCGACCACAGGGTCTTCCCCGTGCGGGCGTCCACCTTGAGCGCGACGTACCCCTGGCCGTTGCAGTACAACGCGTCGCCGACCGGCAGACAGTCGTTGATGTGCACGGAGGGAAGCGCGGTCCCCCACGGCTTCCAGTCCGCGGGCAGCGGATCGGCGGTCGGCGAAGCCACGCCTCCCCGCTGCGGCCGGGCGTCGTCGCCGGGCTGGACGGCGATGAGCGAGCCGGCCGCGATCCCGACCACCGCGAGGCCCGACACCGCCGCACTCCGCAGGCGTGTTCGCCGCCTCCGCCGGGCGACGACCTGCTCGGCGAGATCGCCGGGCGCCCGTACGGCGTCCAGCGGCCAGTTGCGCAGTGCGTCCCGTACCTTGTCTTCCCGGTTCAGCTGATCGGCGTTCATGCCTCTACCCCCTTGGCTGAGTGCTTGAGGCGTGGCGCCCCGGCAGTTTCGTCGCCTTCCGCTCCGCCGAATTCGGGAGCGGTTCTTCGGAGCTTCTCCAGGGCGCGGTGGGTGGTGCTGCGCACGGTGCCTACGCTGCAGCCGAGCTGGTCGGCGACCTCGGTCTCCGAGAGGTCCTCGAAGTAGCGCAGTACGAGAACCGTGCGCTGACGCGGTGTGAGCCGGCCGAGCGCCTGGCGTACCACGAGCCGCTCGTCGGCCGGGACCATGGAATCCGCGGGGTCCGCGGCGCCCGGTGCCTCCGGTGGTGCCGCCACCGTCGTCTCGGCGCGCGGCATCCGCAGCCGCCAACGGCTGATCTGCTGGCGGTACATGACCTTCTTCACGTACGCCTCGGGCTCGTCGATGCGCCGCCAGCGTCCGTACGACTTCATCAGCGCGATCTGCAACAGGTCCTCCGCCGCATGCCGGTCGCCACCGGTCAGCAGCACGGCGAACCGCAGCAGTGCGGTCGAGCGCGACTCGACGAACGCGCTGAACTCCTCATGGCCCCGACTGTCCATGGACCCCTCCCGATCTCAGGCACTGCTACTGACGCGAGGAGGGCTCTGCGGCTATGCCTCTGCCGGGCACCGGGTCCGCACCGGGTCTCCCGAAAAGTACCGGGGGCGCGGGCACGCCGTCTCGCGGCGGCCCACGCCCCACCTCCCCCGTACCGTCCCCCGCAGTCCTAGACGCGAGGGCCGTGCCGTATCTATGCCGGTGCGGCCGACTTTCTTGCCCGGGCAGTCCTCGCCTCCCGGAACCCCGCCTCCCGGACCCCCGGAACAAGCCGACCGCCTCGCGGCGCGGGGGGTGCGTCGCGAGGCGGTCGGGGTCTTTGTGCGGCTCGGGAGCCGGTGGCGGGGAGCGGGGGCGGTTACGCCGCTCGTACGTCGCGTTCCGCCACCGCGTGCGGGCACGGGCGGGGGGCCTTTGGGCGGCGGCGCAGGAGGCGGGGGAGGGCGAGGCTGACGAAGCCCTCGGCCTGCATGGCGGCCAGGCCGATGCGGGGCAGGTCGCGGGAGGTGCGGTAGACGACGAAGCGGGGCTCCCAGCGGGGGCGGAACTTCGCGTTGAACTTGTAGAGCGACTCGATCTGGAACCAGCGGGAGAGGAAGACCAGCAGTCCGCGCCAGGCGCGGAGGACCGGGCCCGCGCCGATCTTCTCGCCGCGGGCCAGGGCCGCGCGGAACATCGCGAAGTTCAGGGAGACGCGGGTGATGCCCAGGCGGGGGGCGGCCTGGAGGGCTGCCACGATGAGGAGTTCGTTCATGCCGGGGTCCGCCGAGCGGTCGCGGCGCATGAGGTCCAGGGAGACGCCGTCCGTGCCCCACGGGACGAAGTGGAGTACGGCCTTCAGGTCGCCGTACGGGCCCGGCTGGGCGTCGGCCTTGTGGGCGGTGGCGATCAGGCAGTCGCCGTCCTCCGGGTCGCCGATGCGGCCGAGCGCCATGGAGAAGCCGCGCTCGGTGTCCGTGCCGCGCCAGTCCTCCGCGGCGCGCCGGATCCGGTCCAGCTCGCCCTCGCCGAGGTCACGGATGCGCCGTACCCGGGTCTCGTAACCGGCCCGTTCGATGCGTTTCACCATCTGGCGCACGTTCCGCATAGCGCGCCCCGCCAGGGAGAAATCCGCGACGTCCACCACCGCCTCGTCGCCCAGTTCGAGGGCGTCGAGGCCGGTCTCCCGCGTCCAGACCTCGCCGCCCGTCTCGGAGCAGCCCATGACGGCGGGCGTCCAGGAGTGGGCCTTCGCCTCGTCCATGAAGCGCTCGATCGCGCCGGGCCAGGCCTCGACGTCGCCGATCGGGTCGCCACTGGCGAGCATCACCCCGGAGACGACGCGGTACGTGACGGCGGCCTTGCCGCTGGGCGAGAAGACGACCGCCTTGTCGCGGCGGAGCGCGAAGTGGCCGAGCGAGTCGCGGCCGCCGTGCTTCTCCAGGAGGGCACGCAGCCGTGTCTCGTCGTCCGGCGTCAGGCGGGCGGCGGGGTGCTCGGGGCGGAAGGCCAGGTAGATCGTGGTCACGGCGGTCAGCAGGCCGAGGGCGCCGAGGGAGAAGGCGACCGTCCAGGACGTGGTGCCCCGGTAGTCGACAGGACCCTCGAAGCCGAACAGCCCGTACAGCACATGACTGATGCGGTCCGCGAGGCTCGGGCTGCCGACCATGCGGTCCGGGTGGACGCTCACGATGACCAGGCCCAGGGCCAGCGAACCGGCGCCCATGAGAACGAAGTTGGCGAGCGCGCGCCAACGGCTGCGCGGGTCGGGCAGCGCCGCGAACTCGTGCCGGTGGCGCAGCAGCGGGGCGAGCAGCGCCAGCGAGATGAGGACGCCGATGAGTGAGTGGCGGTACGTGAGCTGGGCGAGGGCGCCGAGCGGCAGCAGGACGACGGCGGCCCGCCACGCCCTCCGCTTGCGCCGGCGCAGACCGTGGGCGAGCAGGAGCAGCAGGACGCCCGTGCTGAGCGACAGGGCGGCGGCGAAGGGGCCGAGCGCTCCGGGCAGCACCTCGGCGACGGTGTGCATCCAGCTGTGGCGGAAGCGCGGGAAGACGCCCGCGGCGACGTCCAGCAGGCCTACGAGCGTGCAGGCTCTGGCGACCAGGGCGGGGACGGCCTCGGGGCGCGGACCGCGGAGTACGCCCCGCAGCCGGCCCGTTCGTTCCGGAACCTCACCCGACATTTCCCCATCTATCCTGACAGACATCGCATCCCGTGGTTCTGCGAGAGACCTTGAATCCGGTGCCAATCCGGCATCCGGTCACATTGCGCCCTCTAGGACGGTGTCTTGGGGAGTCAGGTTCACTCCCCTCCGGAAAACCGTTGCAAAAGGCCAGGCAAGACCGGGGCAAGGCGCCGTCAGGAAGCGGAGCCGGCACCGGCCGCAGCACACATCACGCACGCAGCACGCAAAAAAGCAGAACCCGGACGCAGAACGCAGACAGGAACACCCATGGGTCTCACGAGCAACAAGATGCTGGTAGTGGCAGTCCTCCTCGCGGTGCTGCTGTTCGTCGGCACGGTGTGGTTCTGGCCGCGGCTCGCACGTCCCAACTGGCGTGCCGTGTCAGGGCGGATCGGCCTGCTGCTGGCCACCCAGGTCGTGGTCTTCGCGTCGATCGGCCTCGGCGCCAACCAGGCCTTCGGGTTCTACGCCAGCTGGGCCGACCTCTTCGGCCAGGAATCCGGCCAGGGTGTGGTGGTCGACCACGACGCCGGCGGCACGGGCGGCCCGCTCCAGGTGGTCGACACCCAGCAGGTGGACGTCTCCGGCGGGGCCCGGCCGCGGACCGGCGGCCAGATACAGAAGGTCGACATCGTGGGCCGGCGGACCCACATCGCGACTCCCGCGTACGTCTATCTGCCGCCGGAGTACTTCCAGTCGCAGTACCGCACGCGCACCTTCCCGGCCGCCGCCGTGCTCACCGGCTATCCGGGCACCGCCGAGGCGCTCATCAAGGGCCTGCACTATCCGCAGACCGCCCATGAACTCGCCAAGGAGGGCAAGACGCAGCCGATGATCCTGGTCATGATGCGGCCGACCGTCGCGCCGCCGCGGGACACCGAGTGCGTGGACGTTCCCGGCGGCCCGCAGACCGAGTCGTTCTTCGCCAAGGACCTGCCCGAAGCCATTTCCGCCCACTACAGGGTGGGCAGAAAACCCGGGAGCTGGGGAATCGTCGGCGACTCCACCGGCGGTTACTGCGCGCTGAAACTCGCGATCCACCACCCGGAGACGTACGCCGCGGGGGCCGGCCTCTCCCCGTACTACAGGGCGCCGACCGACCCCACGACGGGCGATCTCTTCCACGGGGACAAGGAGTTGCGCAGCAGCGCCGACCTGATGTGGTACCTGAAGCACCGGCCAGGTCCGGACACGTCTCTGCTGGTCAGCAGCAGCAGGCAGGGCGAGACCAACTACAAGGAGACGCTGCGGTTCATCGACCTGGTGAAGGCGAAGAAGCCGACACGTATCTCGTCGATCATCCTCGACAGCGGCGGGCACAACTTCAACACCTGGCGGCGCGAGATCCCGGCGACCCTGCAGTGGCTCAGCGGACGGCTGAGCGACCGCTGATACGTCTGATACGTCGTACGCGAATACGCGGCGGCACTCGCGGAATTCCCCGGCGCGGCCGGTGAGGAATGTCGACGGGCAGAAGGCGGGCTCAGAAGGCGGGATCGGAAGGCGGCATCGGAATCGGGCAAGGTGAGTGACCGGTGCGATGGCCGGTGACAGGCCGGTGTGGTGGTCGGGGAGCGGCCGGAGCGGGGATTGCCGAGTGATGAGACGGCGGAAAGTCTTCGGTGTGGCTGCGTTTTTGCCGGGCGGGGCACCAAGATTCGCCTACGCGCGGTAAGTTTCTGGCCATGCCACGTGGACGTCACCGCCATTCCCCACCTCTGCACCGGCTGCTGCCCCCCTCGGCGATCGCGGGCGTCTCGCTCGTCTGCGCCGTCGGGCCATGGCTGTTCGCGGAACCGTTGGTGCTGCGCGGGCTGGCCGCCGGTGCCGCGGTGACGGCTGTCGTGGGCGCGGTCGTCATGCGCCGCTGGGACACGATGGCGGGCAAACGCGTCGCCGATCTCACGCGCGCGCGGGCGAGCGACGAGTGGCGCCACGAGGAGCGGGTCGCCGAGCTGGAGACCGACCTCGACGAGTCGCGCGAGCTGCGCACCAAGCTGGAGCAGAAACTCCGCGCCAAGCGTGCCGAGCTGGCGGGCCTGCGCAACGAGCACGCCGCGCTGCTGCGCCGGTACGCCACGGCGGAGACCGAGCGGGCCACCGCCCTGGAAGGGCGCCGGCTTCTCGCGATAGAGGCGACGACGACTCCCGCCCTGGCGTTGCCCGCGGCGGCTTCGGACACGTCCGAGGCTTCAACGCCGTCGGCGGCGTCGGCGGTTGAGGAGGCCGGGCCCGCCCGGTCCGCTGAGGCGTCGGCCGAGCCGGCGGTTCCGGAGGCGACCGCGGCGACCGTCCAGGCCGCCCTCGCGGCGTCGGCCGCGGCTTCGGTTGTCTACGTGAAGGCCAACGCGGCGTTGGACCGGCTCGCGGGTGCGAGGACCGGTACCGCCGGAGTGGTCGAGGACGCGGCTCCGGCCGACGACTCGGCCGGTGACTTGGTGGAGGACCCGTCCGAGGAGTCCGAGGAGAGTGTGTCCCAGGACGCCGAGTCCGCGAAGGATGCGGTAGAAGCGGTAGGGGTAGCAGAGGCAGCAGAGGCAGGGGATTCCGCGGCCGCGGAGGATCGCTCGGGCTCGGGCTCCGGCTCCGGCTCGGACTCGGGCTCGGCGAACAGCGGGTCCGCCGAGGACGGTTCGGCGCAGAGTGACGCCGCGGCAGGCCCTTCCGCGCAGAGCGAGCCGGCGACGGACGGCCCCGGCGAGGGCGAGGGCGAGGGGGAGGGCGAGGACGGCCCGGCGACCGCTGACTCCGCGCAGGCCGCGTCCGCGAAGGGCGGTTCCGCCAAGCGGGGCGCCGCGAAGAGCGGTACCCGGAAGGGCTGGCCTTCGCCCGGCGGGCCCGGGAAGGGAGCGCCCAGGCCGGGCGGTTCCCCGAAGGGTGCGCCGACGACGGGCGGGACCGTGACCGGTACCGCCGCGAACACCGCCGCTCCGACCGGAAGTCCGGCGAAGGGCGGCTCTCACGGGAGCGCCCCCGCCAAGGGCGAGACCGGGCCGGAGGGCGAGACGCGGGGGAAGGCCGAGGCGGTCGGCGGGCACGAGCGCACGGCCGCCGCCACCGCACCGGTGCGCCCGCAGTCCACGGAGACCGTACGGCCCCTCACACAGTCCACCACCGAGACCGTACGGCCGCCCGCGCAGGCAGCGCAGGCCGCCACGAGCGGCGCGATATCCACGCGGTCCACCGAGACCGGCACGGCCTCGGCTTCGACTTCGGCCCCGGCTTCGGCCACGGAGCCGTCGCAGCCGACCACCGCCCTCGCGCGGCCCGCCATGACCGAAACGGCCCTGGCCCGCCGCCCCGCCGCTCCCGGAGCGGCGGCCCCCGACCCCACGAGCGCGGCCGCGCTCACCCCCGCCGCGAGGCCCGCACAGCCGCCCAAGCCCCCGCAGACCTCCGGGCACTTCACCGTGCCGACGGCGGTGGCGGTCGTACCGGGTTCGCCCGTGCGGCGCCCCTCCGTGGAGGGCGGGTTCGACTTCTTCGGTACGCAGAAGGGCGCGGAAGCCCTGGAGGCCGTACAGAACGAGGACCTCGCCGACGTGGTGGGCCAGGAGGCGCTCGCGCTGCACAAGGCCGAGGCCGAGGCGGAGTTCAAGCCCGCGGGCGAGGAGTCCCGCGGCGTCGGCCAGGTCATCGACCTGACCGCACACGACGAGACGGAACAGATCGACGTGGCGGAACTGCGGAGCGCGGTTTCCTGAGCCTCCGTGGCCGTACGTTTTCGGCCGTACGTTTCGAGGGCAGTGGCAACCGCCACTGTCCTCAAGCCATTTCAGGCCCCATAAAGGCCCTCATTCAGCCCCTCAAGCCATCCAGCGGTCCGGCCGGGCCTCCCGCCGCCCGGTCCGTGACCGGTCCGCCTGCCCGTACAGCAGCTCCGCCGCCTCCGCGGCGTCCCGTAGACCGGCCGTCACCGTCTTGTTGGCGCCGGTGTGCACGTGGACGTGGGCGAGCCCCTTGACGCGCATCCACGGCCCCTGCTCCAGGCGCACACTCTGGACCTTGGCGTGCGGGACGAGCGCGAGGCTGCGGCGCAGCAGCCCGTGCCGGGACGCGAAGACGGTGTCCGTGACGGCGAGCCCGTAACTCCGCCACCAGAACGGCACGCACCACCCGGCCCGGCGCGGCGGCCGCGCCAGCGAGGCCGGCACCGTCACCCCGGGCAGCACGCGCGCGATGACCGATTCGGCGACCTCGCGCGGAGCGACCGGCACGAGCACGGAGTTGGACGACCCCGCCACGTCCAGTTCGACGCGGACCCAGCCGCGCCGCCGCCAGAGCAGGGGTTCGACGATGCGTACGGTCTGCACACGACCCGGAGGCACCGTCTCGTGTGTGCGGTCGAGCAGCCCGTGGTCGATGCGGAGCCCGTCCGGGGACTCGCCGACCGTCCAGTCGTACTCGCCGACGAACCGCCCCACACTGCTCGCGCCGGCCGCGCCGAGGAGCGGCAGCGCCGTCGCGAGGACGGTCCAGATGCTGTGGGTGGCGAACCACAGCATCGGCGGTACGACGAGTGCGGCGGCCAGCGTTCCCCAGGTGGCCCCGGTGAGTACGAGTGAGACCGCGAGGACGCCCGCGGGCACGTGCAGCAGCTGCCGCACGGGTGCCTCGCCCACCTCGTGGGCCGTCTCGGGCGCGAAACCGGCGGCCCGGGCCAGCAGTTCGGCCCGTAGTACCCGGGCCTCCTCCTGGCCCAGATAGGCCAGCTCGTCCTTCTTGTCGGTCCCGACGACGTCGAGTTTGAGCTTGGTGACCCCGGCCACCCGGGCCAGCAGCGGCTGGGTGACGTCGACGGCCTGGAGCCGGTCGAGCCGGATGTGCGCGGTGCGGCGGAAGACCAGGCCCGTACGGATGCGCAGTTCGGTGTCGGTCACCGCGAAGTGCGTGAACCACCAGCTGAGAAAGCCGTAGAGGGCGGCCGCCAGAACGGACACGGCGACCGCGATCAGCAGCGTGGTCGTCGTGACCCGGGTCAGCTGCCGCTGCGCCTGGTCGGGGTCGTGCACGGCCCATCCGGCGATCACGGCGACCGGAGCCCACGCGCGTCGCAGCGGCGTCACGGGATGCAGCCGCCGCTCCAGCGGCTCGGCCCTGTTCCTCCGTATGTCCCCGTTCTTCCGTATGTCCACGGCTGCCGCGTCCCGTACGTCCTCGGCCCGCTCGTGTACGTCCTCGGCCTCCTGTACGCCCTTGGGAGCGTCCGGTGGCGCCATGGAGCCCCGGGAGGCCGTGCCGGGCGGCGGAGTCCCTCCAGGCGTGGTCACAGGCCCGCCGATCGGGCCTCGCCGAGCTCGGTGAGGCGGTCGCGCAGCCGTTCGGCCTCCGCCGGGTCGAGCCCGGGAATGCGCGCGTCCGTCGCGGCGGCGGCCGTGTGGAGCTGCACGCTCGCCAGCCCGAAGTGACGCTCGACGGGACCGGAGGTGACCTCGACCAGCTGCATGCGCCCGTACGGCACGACGGTCTCCTCCTGCCACAGCACGCCCTTGCTGATCAGCAGGTCGTCCGCGCGCTCGGCGTACCGCCAGGACCGCCAGTTGCGCCCCAGCATCGGCCAGCCCCACAGCAGCACGCCGAGGGGAAGCAGCGCGAAGGCCGCCCAGCCGGGCCCGACGAGCAGGCCGAGCAGCAGGGCCGTGCCCACGGTCAACAGCCCGAGCCACACCACCAGCAGCAACCGCCGCATCCTCAGCAGCCCCGGCGGCAGCCCGATCCACACCGGCTCGTCCCCCGTGTGCCCCGCGTTGTCCAAGGTCCCCGTCTCCATGTCGCAAGCGTACGTACGAGACACTGTTCCCATGACTCCTACGACGGGTCCCACAGAGACCACAGTCGGGATCGGCGGCGCCGCGGAGAGCACCGACATGGTGCTCAACATCGGGCCCCAGCATCCGTCCACACACGGCGTGCTGCGCCTGAAGCTCGTACTGGACGGCGAGCGGATCCAGCACGCCGAGCCGGTCATCGGCTACATGCACCGCGGCGCGGAGAAGCTCTTCGAGGCGCGCGACTACCGCCAGATCATCATGCTCGCCAATCGCCACGACTGGCTCTCCGCCTTCTCGAACGAGCTGGGCGTCGTCCTCGGCGTGGAGCGCATGATCGGCATGGAGGTCCCCCCGCGCGCGGTGTGGACGCGCACGCTCCTCGCGGAGCTGAACCGCGTCCTCAACCACCTGATGTTCCTGGGGTCCTACCCCCTCGAACTGGGCGGGATCACCCCGATCTTCTACGCCTTCCGGGAGCGCGAGGACCTCCAGCACGTCATGGAGGAGCTCTCCGGCGGGCGGATGCACTACATGTTCAACCGGGTCGGGGGTCTGAAGGAGGACCTTCCGGCCGGCTGGACCACCCGCGCGCGTGAGGTCGTCGCGGCCGTCCGCTCGCGCATGGACGTGTACGACAACCTCGTGCTCGGCAACGAGATCTTCCGGGGGCGTACGCGCGACGTCGGAGTGCTCTCCCCGGAGGCGGTGCACGCCTACGGAGTGAGCGGTCCCATCGCCCGCGCCTCCGGAGTCGACTTCGACCTGCGCCGCGACGAGCCGTATCTGGCGTACGGGGAGCTGGGCGACGTCCTGAAGGTGGTCACCCGGCAGGAGGGCGACTGCCTCGCCCGCTTCGAGGTCCTCCTGGAACAGACGCACAACGCGCTGGCCCTCGCGGACGCCTGCCTTGACCGGTTGGCGGAGCTGCCGCCCGGGCCGATCAACCAACGCCTCCCGAAGGTCCTGAAGGCCCCCGAGGGCCACACGTACGCCTGGACCGAGAACCCCCTGGGCATCAACGGCTACTACCTCGTCAGCAAGGGCGAGAAGACCCCGTACCGGCTGAAGCTGCGCTCGGCCTCGTACAACAACATCCAGGCCCTCGCCGTGCTGCTGCCCGGCACGCTCGTCGCGGACATGGTGGCGATCCTGGGGTCACTGTTCTTCGTGGTCGGGGACATCGACAAGTAGGGCCCCGGGAGGTGCCCCAAGCGGTGCCCCACCCGGGAGCGGGTTCGCGATGCCGACCGGCTGCACGAGCCAGCCGAAGTCGCCGAGTCCGCCCGGCGCGGTGAGCTCGGCGGCCTCACCCGCGCCCGCGAGCGCCCGTACGTAGGCCGTCGGGTCCGTGGCGGCCAGGGACAGGGGCGGCCGCTCGCCGCTCACCCCCAGCGCGCGCAGCGCCTCCCGCTGGGTGAGCAGCCGCGCCCCGGGCAGCGCGCACGCGTCCAGCGCCACATGGGCGGTGATGTCGCAGGAGCCGTCCGGCACGGGCGCCGTCTCCCGGCCCTCCCTGAAGCCGGTGAGCGTCCCGAAGGGCGGCCGCGCGTCCGCGAAGTGCGCGTAGTCGACGGCCACGGCCAGGCCCCGGCCGAGCGCGGCCACGGCGGACGCCCAGGCGGCGTCCCTGGGGAGACCGATCTCGGCGCGGAGGCCTTCGGCGGGCGGCGGGTCGTGGTGGTCCGGGTCCCCTGGAGCGCCTGGAGCGCCCGGATCGCCCGGAGCGCCGGAGAACTCGCCGGCCGCCGGGGTGCCGGAGAACTCGACAGCCGCCGGACCGCCGGGAACCCCTCGCCGACCGTCCGGGTCCTGGTCCTGGTCCGAGTCGGGGTCGGGGTCGGGGTCGGGGTCGGGGGCGGGGTCGGATTCCCAGTCTGTGTCCGGCCGCGCGGTCCCGGGGCGTCCGCGCGTGTGGTTGGCCCTGGAGGGCCGGTCCGTGTCGTCGGCCCCGGGATGTCCGAGCGGCTCGGCAGCACGGCCTGCGCTTTCGCCGCCGGTCGGCCTGCCTCCTGGGACCTCGCTGCTCGCCCTCCTGCCGTCCGAACCCTCGCCGCCCAAACCCTCAGGGCCGGCGTGCACGCCACCGGACTCCGTTCCCCCGCCGGAGGCACCGGGAGCCCGCCCGAGCGGCCACCAGCGGGCCAGCCAGTCGGCCTCCGCACCGGTCACCGGCTCGCCGAGGGACTCCGTGCCGTCCTCCCGTACGAGAACCAGGCGGGGCACCCCGTCCGCGTCGGCCTCGGCCACGTCCAGGGGCACGTTGTCCAGCCATTCGTTGGCGAAGAGCAGCCCTGTGACCCCCGCCGGAGGCACCGGCAGCCACTCGATCCGGTGATCAAGATCTCGGGGCCGGCCGGCGCGTTCGACCGCGTACCCGCGCGCGCGGGAGGCCACTTCGGCGGGGAGCGCCTTCAGGACGCCGGTCAGCAGCTCGCCGCGGCCCGCGCCCATGTCGACGAAGGCGAGTTCGGCGGGGCGGCCGAGGGCCTCGTCGACGCGGCACAGAAGCCTGGCCACGGCCTGCGCGAAGAGTGGCGACGCATGCACTGACGTGCGGAAATGGCCCGCGGGACCCTCTGGTCGGCGATAGAACCCGCGGGGTCCGTAGAGCGCCTCCTCGGTCGCCGGGCGCCACCCGCGCCCCTCGCCCACCGCCTCACGCCCCACTGCGTTCACCCCTGCTCCCGACCGCCTTCACCGCGCCAGGCTAAGCGTCAGGTCCAGGGAGGCCTCCACCTTGGGGAGTACAAGCGCCGTTCACGGATCGACCCTCCGGTTGACCCCTGCACACTGCACGCGTCCCTACGCTGGGTTACGTGCAGCGCCTCTATGACTTTCTCCGCCGGTACCCGACGTGGGTCGACAGCTTCTGGGCCGTCGTCCTGTTCGGGTTCTCCGCAGTGAGCGGGACCGCCAGTCAGGAGGACCGGGGGAGCGACCTGCCGGCCGTGATGATCCCGATCGTGCTGATGCTCTGCCTGGTGGTCGCGCTGCGCCGCCGCATGCCCGAGAAGATGCTGCTGCTGGCCGTGGCGGCGGGCCTGGCGCAGCTGGCGTTCGACGTGTCGCAGATGCCGGCCGACTTCGCGATGCTGGTGATCATCTACACCGTGGCCGCGGACGGTGCCCCCTGGGCCTCCCGGATCGCACTGATCGGCGGCCTGAGCGCGGGCCTGCTCGCGCAACTGCGCTGGCAGGTGGAGTCCGAGAGCGCCGCGTCCAACATCCTGGTGGGGGTCTTCCAGACCGTCCCCTTCGCGCTCGCCTGGGTCCTCGGCGACTCCATCCGCACCCGGCGCGCCTACCTCGCCCAGCTGGAGGAGCGCGCCGCCCGACTGGAGAAGGAACGCGAGGCCCAGTCCAAGGTCGCCGTCGCCGCCGAGCGCGCCCGCATCGCCCGCGAGCTGCACGACGTGGTCGCGCACAACGTGTCGGTGATGGTGGTCCAGGCCGACGGCGCCGCCTACGTCCTGGACAGCGCCCCGGACCAGGCCAAGAAGGCCCTGGAGACCATCTCCGGGACCGGCCGGCAGGCCCTCGCCGAGATGCGCCGCCTGCTCGGCGTACTGCGCACCGGCGAGCACCAGGAGTCCGGCGAGTACGTGCCGCAGCCCGACGTCGAGCAGCTCGACGACCTCATCGAGCAGTGCCGCACCTCGGGCCTGCCCGTCGACTTCAAGATAGAGGGAACCCCGCGCCCGCTGCCCAGCGGCGTGGAACTGACCGCGTACCGCATCGTGCAGGAGGCGCTCACCAACACCCGCAAGCACGGGGGGCCCAACGCGGGCGCGAGCGTGCGGCTGGTGTACTTCGACGACGGCCTCGGCCTGCTCGTCGAGGACGACGGCAAGGGCGCCCCGCACGAGCTGTACGAAGAGGGCGGCACCGACGGCCAGGGCCACGGCCTGATCGGGATGCGCGAGCGCGTCGGTATGGTCGGCGGCACCCTGGACGCGGGGCCGCGCCCGGGCGGCGGCTTCCGCATCAGCGCCCTGCTTCCGCTCAAGTCCGCCCACTGACACGTGCCCGTCCCACGAACCGACCGGAGGACCTCCCCATGCCGATCCGCGTGATGCTCGTCGACGACCAGGTGCTGCTGCGCACCGGGTTCCGGATGGTGCTCGCCGCCCAGCCGGACATGGAGGTCGTGGCCGAGGCGGGGGACGGTGTCGAGGCCCTCCAGGTGCTGCGCGCGTCCGAGGTCGACGTCGTCCTCATGGACGTCCGCATGCCGAAACTGGACGGCGTCGAGACGACCCGCCGCATCTGCTCGGAGCCCGACCCGCCGAAGGTGCTGATCCTGACCACCTTCGACCTCGACGAGTACGCCTTCTCCGGGCTCAAGGCGGGCGCCTCCGGCTTCATGCTCAAGGACGTGCCGCCCGGCGAACTCCTCGCCGCGATCCGCTCCGTGCACAGCGGCGACGCCGTGGTCGCGCCGTCCACGACCCGGCGCCTGCTCGACCGGTTCGCGCCGCTGCTGCCCAACGCGGGCAAGGATCCCCAGCACAAGGAGCTGGAGCGGCTCACCGGCCGCGAGCGCGAGGTGATGATCCTGGTCGCGCAGGGGCTGTCGAACGGCGAGATCGCGGCGCGGCTGGTCCTCTCGGAGGCGACGGTCAAGACCCACGTGGGCCGCATCCTCACCAAGCTGGGGCTCCGGGACCGCGTACAGGTCGTCGTTCTGGCGTACGAGACGGGGCTTGTACGGGCCGGAGGGCAGGGCTGATCCCCGCTCGGACTGGTCGGCCGGCCAGGCGTGCGGGCCTGGCGGCCGGAGCGTGACCCGGGCGTAATCGGCGAGCACTAGGGTCTGCGCATGCTTCTGTGGATCAACGGGCCCTTCGGCGGCGGCAAGACGCAGACCGCACACGAGATCCAGCGGCGGCTGCCCGGCAGCGTCATCTGCGATCCGGAACACCCCGGCTTCGGGCTGCGCCGCATGCTGCCGCCCGAACTGCGCGGAAACTTCCAGGATCTGGCGTCCTGGCGGCAGGGCGTGGTCGAGGTGCTCGACCTCGCCCTCACCAAGCACGACGGCGTGGTGATCGCGCCCATGACCGTCACGGACTTCGGCTACTTCGACGAGACCGTCGGGATACTGCGCGAAAAGGGCCACGACGTACGGCACTTCACGCTCCTCGCCGAACGCGAGACCGTTCTGAAGCGGCTGCGCGAGCGCGGCCTCGGACACCTCGTCCAGCGCGTCACCGGCAAAGGCGCTCCCTTGCGCGGGGACAGCTGGGCCGTCGAGCAGCTCGACCACTGCCTGGAGCGGCTGCGCGAACCGGAGTTCGCCGAGCATCTGTGGACGGACCAGTCGACGGTGCCGAAGACGGCGGACCGGATCGCGGTGCTGGCCGGGCTGACGCTCGCCCCCAACAACGAGGGCGCCCTGCGGACACGGCTGCGGCAGGTACGGGTCGGGGTGCGGCACATCCGGTTCGACTGACTCGTTTGGCTGACCAGCCTCCGGAAGCTCTCTTCCCGAAGTCCCGAAGTCCCGAAGGGGATCAGCGCAGAATCCCCTCCAGGAAGTCGCTGCCCAGCCGGGCCACCATCGTGACGTCCAGCTGGTGCAGGACGTACCGGCCGCGGCGCCGCGTGGTGATCAGGCCAGCCTTCTTCAGCACGGCGACGTGCCGGGATATCTCCGGTGCCGTCATCCCGTGAGTCTGCGCCAGCTCACTCGTGGTGAACGCGCTGCGGGCCAGACTCCGGCACAGCCGCATCCGCACGGGATGCGACAGCGCGGTCATCCGCAGGGTCAGCTGCTCGACCGAGGGCGGTGCCACCGGCTGCTGGGAGCCCACCGGGTAGTGCAGGACCGGCTGCCAGCCGTACCGGTGCAGGACCATCAGGTGGGGCCAGCCGAGGCTCGTCGGCACGAGCAGGAGGCCGCCCGAGGCCGTGGTGCGGCCCTGGCCCATCTTGTCGACGGTGATCCTGCCGACGGCCTCGTCGAGCACCACCGCCGGTGACACGGAGGCCAGCGCATCGGCCAGTCCCTTGTGCCGGAGCAGCTCCGTCTTGTGACGGGCGTCGGCTGCCAGCTGGTGACGCAGCCGGGACCAGGTATCGGCGAAGAAGGCCTCGTCGCAGTCCTCCAGGAACTGCCGCAGCCAGGACCGGATCCTCGGCGGGTCGTCCAGCAGCCGCGTCGTGAACCGCACCTGCCGCGGGCCGCGCGCGGCGGCCAGCTCCAGGGCGCGCCCACGCGCTCCGCCGTCGCCCAGCGCCCCGGCGCCCTGGGCGTCGTACGGAAGCGCGCAGGTGAACTCCAGCGCCGCGTCCACGAACTGCTCGTCGGTCAGCTTGTCCAGCAGGTCCAGCTCCTCGGCGAAGGTGGCGCCCGGGAGCGCTGCCCCGCCCGGTATCCCCGCGTACGGCAGGAACAGGTCCGAGAACGTCGACCGCCACAGGAAGTCGGCCTCGCACATCCGGTCGGCCAGATGCGGGTCGAGCCGGGCGGTCACCCCGGTCGCCCAGCCCTGCAGCCCGGGGTGGTGCCCCGGTTCGGCCAGCGCGTGCAGCGCCATGCCGAGCTCGGCCAGGGGCGAGGGCACGACGGCGATCCTCTCCCGCCGCAGCCCGGTGATGTCGATGTCCACGCTCATGACCTCATGGTGCACCCCGCCACTGACAACGCGGCCGTCGATTGACGACCGCCGTCAATCGACGCGACGCCCCGGCCGGGGCGGACGCACGCTCGGGGCACCGGGGCAATCCGCGGGGCCCACGGCGTTCGTGTCCGTACCCAGTCCCGAGAAGGCGATCAGGCATGAGCATCACCGAGCAGTACCTCCTGGACACCTACCGCGCCCTGCGGCACGGCGACCCGACCCCGCCCGCGCCGGGCGCCAACGACTGGCAGGTCGTGCGCGAGCTGTGCGACCACCGGCGGTTCAGGGCGGTTCCGGCCGGCCGCCCAGTCCGTAGACGAGTACGGCGAGTACGGCGGGTACGGGCGGCACTGGGCCGGCTGTTCGGCTTCGGCAAGGGGAGCAGGGAAGCAACGGAGCCGCTCGGTGAGTCGGTCGGGCAGGGCCGGCCGGGCGGAGTCAGCCGGGCAGCCGCTCCACGAAGTCCGCGACCGCAGACCTGACGTCCTGTGCCGTCCACTCCAATCCCGGCGCGCCCACGGTGACCTCGGTGAACGCCAGGCCTGGTCCGCCCGGTCGCCAGGCCTGCGCGAACAGGGAGGTCTTCGTCTCCTCGGCCTGGAGCACCCCCGTGTCGGTCAGGACGTCGCCCTCGTACGGCAGCCAGACCTGGAACTGGTGGGTGTGCGGCTCCTCGGGGTGGATCCGTGCCCAGGGGACTCGGGACTCGGCGAACCCCTCGTGCAGCGCCGCGGCGACCACGCGCGCGTGGGTCACGTACTCCGGCAGCCGCGGCAGCTCCTTCTCCAGGCCGATCAGCGCGGACAGGGCGGTGGGGAACTGCTGGAGGATCTGACCGCCGTACCGGTGACGCCAGGCCTTCGCCTCGTCGACCAGCGTCCGCGGGCCCGCCAGTGCGGCGCCGCCGAGTCCGTCGAGGGACTTGTAGAACGACACGTAGACGCTGTCCGCGAGGTCCGCGATCTCGTCCAGGGGGTGGCCGAAGTGGGTGGCGCACTCCCACAGGCGGGCCCCGTCGAGGTGCACGACGGCGTCCCGTTCGCGTGCCGCGTCCGTCACCGCGACCAGCTCCTCCCAGGAGGGCAGGACGAAACCGGCCTCCCGGAGGGGCAGTTCGATGAGCAGCGCCCCGAAGGGCTCGTCCAGGTCCCGTACTTCTTCGGCGGACGGCATCCGCGGCTCGCGCGTCGGATGCACGGTCCGCAGGCCGCTGACCGCGCTGAACGCGTCCCGTTCGTGCACTACCGGGTGGGAGAGCGGATGCATCGCCACCGTCGCGCTGCCCGTACGGCCCGCCCAGCAGCGCAGGGCGACCTGCTGGGCCATGGTGCCGGTCGGGAAGAAGGCGGCGGCCTCCTTGCCGAGCAGGCCGGCGACCCGCTCCTCCAGGGTCTCGACGATCCGGTCGCCGTACATGTCCACCGGCTGGTCCAGGTCGTACACGTCCGGCGCCGCGGCCGTCAGCCGCGCAAGACGCTCGCCGACGGTGGCACGCATACCGGGCCGCCACAGCACCCGCCGCGCCCCTCGCCAGGCGGCCTGCCGCCGCTCACGCCGCTGGTCCGCCGCCTGCCCGGCCGCTTCTTCGGTCTCTTCCGCGGATCCGTCCGCCGTCCGCTCCGCCGTATCGCTCATCCCCGGATCATGCAGGACACCACGGCGGCCGGGCACGCGAATTCCTCCACAGCCTGTGGACAGGAAAACGGCCCTCGGGCCAATCGCGTTAACATGACGAGAAATCGTCCGGTACCCGGAGCGGACTGGAACGGAAGGCCTCCGTCGAGTGAGTACATTCCCACAGCCAGACCCCAAGGACCGCCCCGCGCGGCTCACCGTCGGCGTCGTCGGCGCCGGCCGCGTGGGCCCCGCGCTGGCCGCGTCGCTGCAGCTCGCCGGGCACCGCCCGGTGGCCGTCTCCGGAGTCTCCGACGCCTCCGTACGACGCGCCGCGCAGCTGCTTCCCGACGTGCCGCTGGTGACGCCCGCCCAGGTCATGGAGCGGGCGGACCTGGTGCTTCTCACGGTCCCGGACGACGCCCTGCCGGGGCTGGTGGAGGGTCTCGCCGAGACCGGGGCCGTGCGGCCCGGACAGTTGATCGTGCACACCTCGGGCAGGTACGGCACCAAGGTCCTGGACCCCGCGCTGCGCGCCGGGGCGCTGCCGCTCGCGCTGCACCCCGCGATGACGTTCAGCGGCTCTCCTGTGGACGTACAGCGCCTCGCCGGATGCTCCTTCGGGATCACCGCTCCGGAGGAGCTGCGGCTGGCCGCCGAGGCCCTGGTGATCGAGATGGGCGGGGAGCCCGAATGGGTCGCCGAGGAGGCCAGGCCGCTCTACCACGCGGCCCTCGCCCTCGGCGCCAACCACCTGGTGACACTGGTCGCCGAGTCCATGGAGCTGCTGCGGATCGCCGGCGTCGAGTCCCCGGACCGGATGCTGGGCCCGCTGCTGGGCGCCGCCCTGGACAACGCCCTCAGGTCGGGCGACGGAGCCCTCACCGGACCGGTGGCGCGCGGTGACGCGGGCACGGTCGCCGCGCACGTCGCCGAGTTGCGCAAGCACGCGCCGGGGACCGTCGCCGGCTATCTGGCGATGGCCCGCGCGACCGCCGACCGGGCCCTCGCGCACGGGCTGCTCAAGCCGGAGCTCGCCGAGGACCTCCTCGGGGTACTCGCCAACGGGACCGCCGGGACCAACGGGACCGAAGGAGACGCCCGATGACGCGCGCAGGTACCGAGAACGGGGCCGCCCGATGACCACCTCCGCCCTGCTGCGCACCGCCGACGAGCTCCACGCGCGCGTGCGCACCGGCCGCCGTGCCGTCGTGATGACCATGGGCGCCCTGCACGAGGGCCACGCCACGCTGATCCGCACCGCCCGTGAGATCGCGGCGGACGGCGAGGTCGTCGTCACCGTCTTCGTGAACCCCCTCCAGTTCGGCGCGGGCGAGGACCTCGACCGCTACCCGCGCACCCTGGACGCCGACGTGAAGATCGCCGAACAGGCGGGCGCGGACGTCGTGTTCGCCCCTGCCGTGGACGAGGTCTACCCGGGAGGCGAGCCCCAGGTCCGCATCAGCGCCGGACCCATGGGCGAGCGGCTGGAGGGCGCGGTGCGGCCCGGGCACTTCGACGGCATGCTCACCGTCGTCGCCAAGCTGCTGCACCTCACCCGGCCCGACGTGGCGCTGTACGGGCAGAAGGACGCCCAGCAGCTCGCCCTGATCCGCCGCATGGTGCGCGACCTGAACTTCGGCGTGGAGATCGTCGGCGTTCCCACGGTGCGCGAGGAGGACGGCCTGGCCCTGTCCAGCCGCAACCGCTACCTGTCGGCCACCGAGCGCCGCACCGCGCTCGCCCTCTCCCAGGCGCTGTTCGCGGGCAGCGACCGGCACGCCGCCCAGGAGGCCCTTCGCGCGCGTGCCCGCGAAGTGCCCGCCACGCGCGCGCGTGCCGAGGCGCTCAGCGCCATCGGCGAGTCCCGCGCCGCGGCCGACACGCACGCCGTCGCCAAAGCCGTCCCCGGAGGCCCCGCCGCGGTCCGCGCCGCCGCCCGCCTCGTCCTCGACGACGCGGCCCGCCTCCAACCCCCGCTCGCCCTGGACTACTTGGCGCTGGTCGATCCGTCCGACTTCACCGAGATCCCGGACGACCACACCGGCGAGGCGGTACTCGCCGTCGCCGCCCGGGTCGGGACGACCCGGCTGATCGACAACATTCCTCTCACCTTCGGAGCCGCCTCGTGACCACCACAGGCATACGTCTGCACGCACCCGCACCCGGCTGGTCCCTCACCGCCGACGTCGTGGTCGTCGGCTCCGGAGTCGCCGGACTCACCGCGGCCCTGCGCTGCGACGCCGCCGGCCTGCGCACCGTCGTGGTCACCAAGGCGCGCCTCGACGACGGCTCCACCCGCTGGGCGCAGGGCGGCATCGCCGCGGCGCTCGGCGAGGGCGACACCCCCGAGCAGCACCTCGACGACACGCTGGTGGCGGGCGCGGGCCTGTGCGACGAGGAGGCCGTCCGCATCCTCGTCACCGAGGGCCCCGACGCCGTACGCCGCCTCATCGCGACCGGCGCCCACTTCGACGAGTCCGAAGAGGGCGACCTGGAACTCACCCGGGAGGGCGGCCACCACCGCCGCCGCATCGCCCACGCGGGCGGCGACGCGACCGGCGCGGAGATATCCCGGGCCCTCGTCGAGGCGGTACGCGCGCGCGGCATGCGTACGGTCGAGAACGCGCTCGTCCTGGACCTCCTCACGGACGCCGACGGACGCACCGCGGGCGTGACTCTGCACGTCATGGGGGAGGGCCAGCACGACGGCGTGGGAGCCGTCCACGCGCCCGCCGTGGTCCTCGCGACCGGCGGCATGGGCCAGGTCTTCTCGGCGACCACCAACCCGTCCGTGTCCACCGGCGACGGCGTCGCGCTCGCCCTGCGCGCGGGCGCCGAGGTCAGCGACCTCGAATTCGTCCAGTTCCACCCGACCGTGCTCTTCCTGGGCGCGGACGCCGAGGGCCAGCAGCCGCTGGTCTCCGAGGCGGTACGCGGCGAGGGCGCCCACCTCGTCGACGCGGACGGCGTGCGCTTCATGGCCGGCCAGCACGAGCTCGCCGAGCTCGCGCCCCGGGACATCGTCGCCAAGGGCATCATGCGGCGCATGCAGGAGCAGGACGCCGAGCACATGTACCTGGACGCCCGGCACTTCGGCGCCCACATGTGGGAGCACCGCTTCCCGACGATCCTGGCCGCCTGCCGCGCCCACGGCATCGACCCGGTCACCGAGCCGATCCCGGTCGCCCCGGCGGCCCACTACGCCTCCGGAGGCGTCCGCACGGACTCCCAGGGCCGCACCACGGTCCCCGGCCTCTACGCGTGCGGTGAGGTCGCCTGCACGGGCGTCCACGGCGCCAACCGGCTCGCCTCGAACTCCCTCCTCGAAGGCCTCGTCTACGCCGAGCGCATCGCGGCCGACATCGCGCACCGCCACGAGGAGAACCGCCTCCACGCGCGCGTGCCGGTCCCGGTCGCCCACCCGGAGAAGCCCGCCCACCCGCTGCTCGCCCCGGAGGCCCGTTTCTCGATCCAGCGGATCATGACGGACGGCGCCGGAGTCCTCCGCTCGGCCATCTCGCTTCAGACCGCGGCCGACCGCCTCCAGCAACTGCACACCGCCGCCCGCGACGCCCTCGACGAGAACGGCAAGACGGCCGAGCCCGGCGTCGACACCTGGGAGGCCACCAACCTCCTGTGCGTGGCCCGTGTCCTCGTCGCCGCAGCCGGACTGCGCGAGGAGACCCGCGGCTGCCACTGGCGCGAGGACCGGGGCGAACGGGACGACACGGACTGGCGGCGCCACATCGTCGTACGGCTGAATCCCGACCGGACCCTCGCCGTACACACCACCGACACAGCAGACTTCCCCCCGACCCGGCAGCAGCCCCAGCCCCATCCCCAGGAGCAGTGACAGAAGTGAGCACCCCCGACCTCCCCCTCCTCACCGGCGGTGGCTGCGGCGACGGCTGTGGCTGCGGTGCCGAAGGGGATCACGACGTCGATCCCCTCGAGTGCGGCCTCGACCCCTCCCTCGCGCAACTCCTCGCCGACGCCGGGCTCGACCCCGTCGAGGTCGAGGACATCGCGCACCTGGCCATCGAGGAGGACCTCGACCACGGCGTCGACGTGACCACGGTCGCGACCATCCCCGAAGAGGCCGTCTCCACCGCCGACTTCACCGCCCGCGAGGCGGGCGTCGTGGCGGGCCTGCGGATCGCCGAAGCCGTGATCTCGGTGGCCTGCACGGACGACTTCGAGGTCGAGCGGCACGTCGACGACGGCGACCGCGTGGCAGCCGGCCAGAAGCTCCTCACCATCACCACCCGCACCCGTGACCTCCTCACGGCCGAGCGCAGCGCGCTGAACCTGCTCTGCCGTCTCTCCGGCATCGCGACGGCCACGCGCGCGTGGGCGGACGTCCTGGAGCACACCGACACGCGCGTGCGGGACACCCGCAAGACGACGCCGGGCCTGCGGTCCCTGGAGAAGTTCGCGGTCCGGATGGGCGGCGGCATCAACCACCGCATGTCCCTCTCCGACGCGGCCCTGGTCAAGGACAACCACGTAGTGGCGGCGGGCGGTGTCTCGCAGGCCTTCGAGGCGGTCCGCGAGACCTTCCCGGACGTACCGATCGAGGTCGAGGTCGACACCCTGCACCAGTTGCGCGAGGTGGTGGACGCGGGCGCCGACCTGATCCTCCTGGACAACTTCACGCCCGCCGAGTGCGAGGAGGCCGTGGCCATTGTCGGCGGCCGGGCACTCCTGGAGGCCTCGGGCCGACTCACCCTGGAGACCGCCGAGGCGTACGCCAAGACCGGCGTCCACTTCCTCGCGGTGGGCGCTCTCACGCACTCCTCTCCCATCCTGGACATCGGCCTCGACCTGCGCGAAGCGTCGACGACGAGCGATGAGCGAGGCTGAGTAGGCATGCTGCTCACCATCGACGTCGGTAACACGCACACCGTCCTCGGCCTCTTCGACGGCGAGGACATCGTCGAGCACTGGCGCATCTCCACGGACGCGCGCCGCACGGCCGACGAACTCGCCGTACTCCTCCAGGGGCTGATGGGCATGCACCCGCTGCTCGGCGACGAACTGGGGGACGGCATCGACGGGATCGCGATCTGCTCGACCGTGCCGTCGGTTCTGCACGAGCTCCGGGAGGTCACGCGGCGGTACTACGGCGATGTGCCGGCCGTGCTCGTCGAACCGGGGATCAAGACGGGTGTCCCGATCCTCACGGACAACCCCAAGGAGGTCGGCGCGGACCGGATCATCAACGCGGTCGCGGCGGTTGAGCTCTTCGGGGGGCCGGCCATCGTCGTGGACTTCGGGACGGCGACGACGTTCGATGCGGTGTCCGCTCGCGGGGAGTATGCCGGGGGTGCCATCGCGCCCGGTATCGAGATCTCCGTCGAGGCGCTCGGGGTCAAGGGGGCTCAGCTTCGCAAGATCGAACTTGTTCGGCCGCGCAGTGTTATCGGGCGTAACACCGTTGAAGCGATGCAGGCGGGCATTCTGTACGGCTTCGCGGGGCAGGTCGATGGTGTCGTCAACCGGATGGCTCGTGAGCTGGCCGAGGATCCTGAGGAGGTGACGGTCATCGCTACGGGTGGGTTGGCGCCGATGGTTCTGGGTGAGTCTTCGGTGATCGACGAGCATGAGCCGTGGTTGACGCTTATTGGGTTGCGGCTGGTGTACGAGCGGAACGTGTCCCGCACCTGAGCCTCCGGCGGTTGGGCGGTTGTTTGTCTGCGGGTGGGTGGGGGCTGGTCGCGCAGTTCCCCGCGCCCCTGGGGTGGTGGGTGGTGGGGTCGGTGCCGCGACGGGGTATC
>NZ_JBFAHW010000080.1:0-47405 GCF_040654355.1 Streptomyces sp. NPDC050704
GAGGCCCAGACCCTCACCACCGGAGCCGAGACGAATCTGCTGAAGCTGGCCGAGCTCCGCGGCACCCTCGTAGACGTCGAAGACCCGCTGGACGTCGCCGACCGTGTGTCCGGTCTCCTCGATGACCTCGCGCCGTACGGCGACTTCCGGGTGTTCGTCATCGTCGTCCAGGAGCCCGCCCGGGGTCTCGACGAGCATGCCGTCCGGGTGTCCGTTCACGTACACGGGATAGCGGAACTGCCGGGTCAGGAGGACGGTTTCGCGTTCCGCGTCGTACAGCAGGATGGTGGCTCCGTTGCCACGGTCGTGCGTCTCGCGTTCCTGGGTGCTCCAGGTGCCGTCGGCGTTCTGGATGTCGAAGGTCGTGGTGCGCTCCACGTACCAGTGGCACGAGAGCAGTGTCACGTCCCGCACCTTGACCCGGGGGTTGCCCGTCAGATCGCGGCCGGCCTGGTCGAGTCCGGTGCGGCCCCGGCTGTCGGGGGTGTCGATGCCCGCGGTCATCGGACGCGAGCCGGGCAGGAGCAGCGGACGGGGGCTGTGACGGAGAAGGGGGCGGGGATGGAGAAGGGGGCGGGGATGGTGCCAGTGTTCATGCCTGCTTCTATCATCCCGGTCCGGCCCATGTCAGGCCCGCCCTGCCTCTCCGGCCTGCACCGAAGTCGTTCGTCGGAGACTACGACCGGCGGCGGGGCTTCCCGCGCTTGGCGCCCTTGGGGCCGCCGGAGCCGCTGCGAGGGTTCTTGCCGGTCGCCTTGCCTGCGGCGGGTTTCCGCTGGGCGCCGCTCTTCTCGGGGCGCTTGCTCTTCGGCTGGGCCGGCTCCGGAGAGCGGCCTCGTGAGCTGTTGACGGTCCGGCCCCGCACGATCCCGATGAAGTCCTCGACCCACTCGGTGGTCTTGTCCTCGGGCCACGACAGCGCGACGCGCGACTCGGGGGCGTCCGTGACCGGCCGGTATGTGAGGTCCTTGCGGTGGTGGAGGCGCGCGAGCGACTGGGGCACGACCAGCAGACCCACTCCGGCCGCCACCAGTTCGATCGCGTCCTCCGTCGTGGCGGGACGCTCGATCGCGGGCCGTCCCGGCGGGCGCTCCCAGCCGAGGGTGTCGTCGAGGGGATGCAGCACGACGTCGTCGGCCAGGTCCTCGGCGGTCACCTCGTCGACCGCCGCCACGACGTGGTCCTTCGGGACCACGACCACCGTCGCCTCGGTGTAGAGGGGGATCGCGCTGAGGTCCGTACCGTCGACCGGCAACCGTACGAATCCCGCGTCGGCGCCGCCGCCCCGCAGCACGTCGAGGGCTTCGCCGGGGGACACCGCGAGGAGGGTCAGCGGGACGTCGGGCAGCCGCTCGTTCCAGATCCGCACCCACTTGCTGGGCGTCACTCCCGGGACATACGCGAGCCGGAACGAGGGGGAAACTTCCGAGCCTGTCACCTGGCCAGGTTACCGGCCGTGGTCGGCGGTGGTTCACATGCTCGATACCCTGGACACCATGACGTCGCACCAGACCACCCAGACAATGAAGCCCGCGACCGCGGCGAAGAAGCTGGGTGTGTACCTCGAGGCCACCCCCGCCGAGTTCCAGGAGGGCGTCGTCTCGCGCTCCGAGCTCGCCGCTCTGCAGACTGATCCGCCCGAGTGGCTGCAGGAACTGCGACACAACGGCCCGCACCCCCGGCCGGTGGTCGCGGCCAAGCTCGGTGTCTCCATCGCGGGACTCGCTCGCGGCGGAGTCACCGACCCCCTCACCACGGAGCAGATCGAGGAGCTGAAGAAGGAGCTTCCCGCGTGGCTGCGCAAGGAGCGTGCCACGCAGGCCGAGGTCCGCCAGGAAGCGGTTCGCATCAAGGAGAAGAACGCCGAGCGCGACGACCGGTCCGACCCGCGTTCCTGACCTCGGCACCCTCCTCGGCCGCATCCTCCTCGACCCCAGGGAGCAACCGGGTAGTCCACGCGTTCCGCGAGGGATACCCGGCCGAAACACGGCCCGCCTACCTTGAGATGAACCGATCGGTTCACCATCGAGGGGTCAAGAATGGACGTCAGCTCCGCCAGCTTCATTCCACGACGGGCGGCCGACGCCGCGGAGGCCCGTGAGGTGCTCGCCGCCGAGGGCGCGGTCATCGTGACCGGACTCCCCGACGAGCGCTCCGCCATCGCGTACGGCCGCGAGGTCATGGGCGACAAGGCGGTCCGCATCGGCACACAGTTCGAGGCCACCAAGGCGCACGGTGAGCAGGAGGCGGCGAAGGTGGCCGAGCAGCCGGCCGACTCCCGTGGCCGCAAGCGCAGCTTCGCGCCGACCGAGGAGCGCATGGTCGCCCACAACGACGGCTTCGCGTTCGGCGACTACGCGCCCGACCACCTGTTCCTGTGGTGCGAGCGGCCGGCGGCCCGGGGCGGCGACTCCTTCCTCGTGGACACCTCCCGGCTGCTCGACCTCCTCGCCGCCGACCCGGAGTGGGCCGCCGTGGCGGAGTTCTGCCGCACCACCGACATCGACCACTCCGAGCCCAACTACCCGCAGGACACGTACGCGCCGATCGCCCGGACCGTGCCGTCCGGGCGCTTCCAGGGCCGCTACCACCCGTACCTCGCGTCGGTCGAGGGTCCGCTGGAGGACCAGCACATGGACTTCGTACGCAGGTGGGAGGAGGCCGTCGTCGCGGCGCGCGACACCGGGCCGATGTTCCGGGTCGACGCGGGCGAGATGATCTGCCTGGACAACTACCGGGTCCTGCACGGCCGGGACGGGCACAGCGATCCCGCGCGGCGGGTCTGCTCGATCTGGGGCTGGTCCACGGACGCCGTCGCGATCCCGGACGGCCCGCTCGACATCGTGGTGCCGAAGATGCCCAAGACGCCGAAGATGCGTCTGAGCGCATAACGCGTATCCCCCGCCCCACACCCCACGGACAGGCCGGTTCGCCGCTCGGCGTCAGCCGGGCGAACGGCTGCTCGCGGCCGCCTCGGCCCTGGCGGCGAAGGAGCCGGCCGCCGCCGCGTTCACGCGCAGGGTGGCCGCGCGGTCCCCGGCGGTGAGCAGGTCCAGCTGGAGTCCGCGCCAGAGCGAGACCAACTCGCGCGCCAGGTCGTCGGCCTCGTCCGCCGGTACGCCCTCGGCGCGCAGCGCGGTCGTGACGCGGCCTCGCCAGGTCGTGGCGACGGCGTCGAGGAAGGCGTCGAAGCGTCCGCGCTGGTATCCGGCGAGTCCCAGCGCTTCGAAGAAGACGCGGTGGAAGGCGAGGTTCTCGTCCGCGGAGAGCAGCTCCCAGGCCGCCTCCAGGCGGGTGCGCAGCGGCTGGTCGTGGTCCTCCAGCAGCTCGAAGACCCGCTCCAGGAGCGGGAAGCGGCTGCCCGCCTCCCCGAGCGCCGCCGCGATCAGCTCCTCCTTCGACCCGAAGTAGTACAGCAGCATGCGGTTGTTGCTGCCGACGGCCTTGCCGATGCCTCGCAGGGACAGACCGGCGATGCCGTGCGCCAGGATGTGATCGGCGCTCAGGCGCAGCAGCCGCGTGCGCTCGTTCTCCTCCGGGGGCTGGGGCATGGTCGGCACTTTATCCGGGCGCGACCGAATGATCGGTGACCAGCCGGATGCGCAGGTGGAGAACGTCCGGGCGGCTCGCCCGAGTTGCCCGCAGAGGCGGCCGCAGGCCCTCGCGCGCGGGCCGGACGACCGGGAGGAACCCTTCGGCCGGTGGGCGGGCCGACGCCGCCTCGTCGAGGAGTCATGGAAGACTCGACGCGTGATTGTCGAACGCGCGTACGCACACCTGGCCTCGTACGACGAGCGCGAGTGGCCCTGGTCCGTGCCCTGTGTCCGCGGGCTCCTGGCGGACGGTCTGCGTTTCACCGCGCCGGTGACCTTCGTCGTCGGCGAGAACGGCTCGGGCAAGTCGACGCTGATCGAGGCCCTCGCGGAGGGTTTCGGCCTGGACTCCTGGGGTGGCTCCCACGACTGGCGTTACGCGAGCCCCCGTGCCAAGTCGGAGCTGGGGCAGCGGATCCGCTTCGACGCGGCGCCGCGCGGACGGCGCATGCTCGGCAGCTGGTCGGCCCGCAAGGGGTTCTTCCTGCGCGCCGAGACGGCACTGGACGCGCTGGGCCGGGAAGGGCTCTCACCGGAGTCGGTCAGTCATGGCGAGGGCTTCCTCGCCGCGTTCCGGGGGAAGTTCCTCCAGCCGGGGCTGTACGTGATGGACGAGCCCGAGGCGGCACTGTCCTTCGCGTCCTGCCTCGAACTGCTGGGCCACGTCGACCAGTTGGTGAAGCAGGGCGGCCAGGTCATCTGCGCCACCCACTCTCCGCTGCTGAGCGCGCTGCCGGGTGCGGACATCATCGAGGTCGGCGAACACGGTATGCGCCGAGTGGTCTGGCAGGAGCTCGACCTGGTCGACCACTGGCGCCGCTATCTCGACGACCCGCACGCCTACCTGCGGCACATCCTCGACTGACGGCGCACGGTGATCGCCTGCCACAATGATGACCAGCGCTGGTGTTCGGCTGAACCGCCCCGGACCATGGAGGACCCCCGTGCCGCTGCCCTCACAACCGTTGCGGAAGCTGGGCTTCCTGACCATCGGGTTGTTCAACGAGGCCGACCCGCGCCGGGGGCACGAGTCGACCCTGGAGATCATCGAGCTCGGGGAACGGCTGGGCTTCGACAGCGCGTGGGTGCGCCACCGTCATCTCCAGTACGGCATCTCCTCCCCCGTGGCCGTCCTGGCCGCGGCCTCGCAGCGCACCAGCCGCATCGAGCTCGGTACCGCGGTCATGCCGCTGGGCTGGGAGAACCCGCTGCGTCTCGCCGAGGACCTGGCGACGGTCGACATCCTGTCCGGCGGCCGTCTCAATCCGGGCGTCAGCGTCGGCCCGCCGATGCACTACGACCAGGTCAAGCAGGCGCTGTACCCCGACACCGCGGACGTCGAGGACTTCGGTTACGACCGTGTGGAGCGGCTGCTGGACTTCGTGCGCGGCAAGTCCGCCACCGACTTCAGCGGGGCTGAGGGGTTCGAGGTCTTCTCAGACCGTGTTCAGCCGCAGGCGCCCGGCCTGGGCAGCCGTATGTGGTACGGCGGCGGCAGCCTGGGGTCGGCCCGGTGGGCCGGTGAGCACGCGATGAACCTGCTGACCAGCAGCGTCGTCAAGGCGGAGGAGTCCGAGGACTTCGCGGAGATCCAGCTTTCACACGTACGCGCCTTCCGCGCCCGTCATCCCGACGGCGACCGCGCCCGCGTCTCGCAGGGCCTCGTCGTCATCCCCACCGACAGCGCCTCACCGGAGCAGCGCGCGAAGTACGAGGCATACGCCGAGGCCAGGTTGGTGCGGACCGCCGTGCCGCAGGGTCCTGCGCGCCTGATGTTCGCGCCCGATCTCGTCGGCACCTCCGACCGGATCGCCGAACAGCTCTACTCCCACGCCGCTTTCCGGGAGATCGACGAGGTCGCCTTCGCACTGCCCTTCACCTTCGAGCACGACGACTACGTCCAGATCCTCACCGACATCGCGACCGGGCTCGGACCGGCACTCGGCTGGCAGGCGTCGTCCGTTCAGCACGGAGAGAGTGGAAAGTAACCCACCATGACCGGGCAACGATCCACAGGAGCCGCTCGCGTGACGGACCAGGACCCCCAACTCGCCGCCGCTGCCGGGACACGTGCCCGGATCGACACGGACAGGCCGCACTCCGCACGCTTGTGGAACTACTTCGTGGGCGGCAGGGACCACTACGAGGTGGACCGCGAGATCGGGGACCACATCAAGGAGATCTTCCCCGGCCTGGTCGACGTGGCACGCACGAGTCGGCACTTCCTGGGACGCGCGGTCCGGCACCTGGCCGGCGAACAGGGCATCCGGCAGTTCCTCGATGTCGGCACGGGTCTGCCGACCGCCGACAACACCCACGAGATGGCCCAGCGCGTGGCACCGGGCGCGCGGATCGTGTACGTCGACAACGACCCCCTGGTGCTCGCCCACGCCCGCGCTCTGCTGCCCAGCACACCCGAGGGCAGGACGGCGTACGTCGACGTCGACCTGTACGAGCCCGAGACCCTCCTCGAAGCCGCGGCGAACACGCTGGACCTCTCCCGGCCCGTCGCCCTGATGATCCTCAACACGCTCGGCCACGTGGCCGACCACGACCGGGCCCGGGACCTGGTCGTGCGTCTCATGTCCGGTCTGCCGTCGGGCAGTTACCTGGTGATCAGCGACAGCACCGCCACCAGTGCGGGCATGATCGCCGCGACGGAGGCGTACAACTCCAGCGGAGCCGTTCCGTATCACGTGCGCGGTGTCGACGAGATCTCCGGGTTCTTCCAGGGGCTGGATCTGGTCGAACCCGGTGTCGTCCAGGTCACCCAGTGGCGTCCCGACTCCGCCGTGTCGGTGGTGGACGCCTACTGCGGAGTGGGCCGCAAACCGTAAGAACGCCGGCCGGTCCGTTCAGGACACGTCTGACATCTTCGGCATCTCGCCCTCGGTCTTCGAGGTGTCGAGCACCGAGAACGACGCGCCCTGCGGGTCGCACAGTGCCGCGAACCGGCCGAACGGGCTGCTCATCGGGCCGAATCGCAGAACCGCGCCGCGTTCGGTCGCCTTCGCCACAGCGGCGTCGCAGTCCTCGACGGTGAAGTAGACGTTGATGTAGGGCGGTACCTCGGGCGGGAACTCGTCCGTCATCTTCATCCGGCCCAGCACGGTCTCCTCGCCCAGGTTGAAGATCCTGAAGTCGATCGCGTCGTCCTGCATCTGCTGCGCGCGGTAGGGGAAGACAGCGGTGAAGAACGCGTCGGACTTCTCCGGCTCCCTGGTGAACACCTCTGCCCAGCAGTACGCGCCGGGCACGGCCGTCGCCTCGAAGCCCTCGTGGACGCCCGCCTGCCACACGCCGAAGACGACACCGCTCGGGTCGCGGGCCAGCAGCATGGTGCCGAAGTCGCCGACCTTCATCGGTTCCATCAGGATCTCGCCGCCGTTGGCACGGATCTTCGTGGCGGTGGCGGCGGCGTCCGGTGACGCGAAGTACAGGCACCAGGCCGACTGTCCCTCCGCCCCGGGCATCGGCGGCACGACGGCGGCCACCGCCTTGCCGTCCGAGTACGCCTCCGTGTAGTTCCCGAACTCCGTCGAGGCCTCGCCGAACGTCCAGCCCAGCACGTCACCGTAGAAGCTCTTCGCGCCTTCGGTGTCGCCGAACATCGCGTCGGCCCAGCACGGCGTTCCCTCGGGTTGTACGGCCATGACACTGACTCCCTCGTCTTTGTCGGACGTACGGATGCTCTGGCTCTTCACGCTAGTCAGCCGTCGCCCGACGCGCGCGCCGAATGCGGGGAAATCAGTGACGCAGGTCACTTCTCGACGGCGATGATCTGCGGCTCGCGCGACGGTGATCCACCACGAGGAAAATGCGTTGCAGGTGTTGAAACGGCGCGCGCAGACTCGTCGGGAGGCGAGGAGGCGCCATGTCGGCCACGACGGGGACACGCGAAGAGGCTCTGGTACACGCGCTGGGAAGTGAGCCGCGGCGGCCCGCGGCCTTCCGGGAACTGCTGAGGTGCGGGCCTGCCGCCGTGCCCGCCATCCGGCGGGGGCTGGCGCATCCCGAGGCCCTCGTACGGGAGCAGTGCTGCAAACTGCTGGACCACTTGCTCGTGGCGGAGGCGCTGGACGATCTGATCGCCATGCTCGACGACCCCAGCCCTCAGGTTCGGGTGGCCGCCGTGCACGCGCTGGCCTGTGACCGGTGCAAGAGTGACTCCTGCCGCCCCGACCAGGCCGTGGTGCTGCCTCGTGGGATCCGGTTGCTGGGCCAGGACCCCGACCCCCATGTGCGGAACTTCGCCGCGGAGCTCGTCGGGCTCTCGGTGCACACGCACCAGGAAGCCGCCGACGCCCTTGTCCGGGCTCGTGACCACGACCCGTCACCCGCCGTCCGGAAGAAGGCCGGCTGGTACGCGCCGGGCGGCCCCATCCACCGCCGGACCGCACCACGACCGGCCCGCAGGGCGTCGCGCTGACGCGGTCAACGTGGTGTGACCGGTCCGGCGTCGTACCCCGACGGCCGTACACCTCCGTACCCGGGGATCGGGCGATACGGGAACGAAAAGCGCTGGTCGGCGCTGTCGCCATGGTGTCGCGGGCTCGTGCGGGCGGTGCGGGAGCGGTTGCGGTGAACCAGGGGCTTTCACACGGTGGGCGCACAGACAGCCGTTCTCGAAAGGAACCCGTATGCGCGCCCTGGTATCCCGCGGGCTGCTCCTCCCGCCCCTCGTCTGCGCCGCGCTCGCCTTCGGGCCGGTGAGCGCCGCCGCCGCTGTGGACGTACAGCCCGCTGTGCCCGGCGGCCATGTCGCGGAGCTGTCGCTCTCCGAAGCGGACATGATGCTCGAACGGCTCGACTCCCTGACCGCGGCGGACCACGACGACGCGCTCGCGCCTCTCCTGCACGCACTGACCGCCCTGGCCGAGCGAGGGGACGGCCCGCTCCGCGCGGCCGAGGCCGCCGAGCACGCGAAGGCCGTGGAGGAGGCGACCACGTCCGTCCAGCAGCGGCTGCGGGCCATGGACCGCGCCGCTCCTTCGTCCGCGGCAGCGGCAGCGGCAGCGGCCGCGGACCCGGTGTCGGACGTCGTGGCCGCGCTTCAGGCGGCGGTCGGCGGGCTGCTCTCCTCTCTGACCTCGCTCGACGTGGGAGGAGTGGTGGCCGCGGTGCCGAAGCTCCTGTCCACGGTGGTCGGACTGATCACGGGACTCCTGGGCGGCGGCCTGCCCGCCCTGCCCGTCCCGCTGCCGTCGAGCTAGCCGCGCGCAGAGGAGTGGCCGGCGGGGTACGTCCTATCCCGCCGGGGGCCGGAACCAGTCGGCGCGCACGTGCGGCATGACGCGGCTCGCCACGCGGTACCGGCCGTTCGGCACATGGCGTGACTTCGTGACATGGACCGCGAGCGGGCCGGCCCACTCGTACCCCATGCGTTCGCCGTGGCGGGCCAGGCTGTCGGTGAGGACCTGGCCCACCCGGCCGCCGTTGCGGCCGAGTTCCTCGTGGACGCGTTCGGCCAGCTCGATGTCGTACGCGTTGGGAACGACGACGCGGCTTTCGCTGCACACCACGGCGTTGCTGTCGCACTCCCTCTGCAGCGCATCGACTATTTCGACCGGCCCCTTCCCCCTGACGTGCGCCAGCAAGGTGTCTTCGAGGCGCTCCATTGCTCGTTCCCAGCGAG
The DNA here is from genome assembly GCF_040654355.1 of Streptomyces sp. NPDC050704. NCBI lineage: Bacteria > Bacillati > Actinomycetota > Actinomycetes > Kitasatosporales > Streptomycetaceae > Streptomyces > Streptomyces sp. NPDC050704. Next base: position 9,229 of record NZ_JBFAHW010000080.1, read on the forward strand.
TGAGTGTGCCCACGTCCCGCTTCTCCTCCCCGTCGAGGCTTCCGACGCTCCGGTGCTCCGGCGCTTTCGGCCGGGCGGGTTCCCGGACCGGGCGGATCGACTCATCGGACGGGCTGTGGCGGGTACGCGTATCTCATGACCGATGTCGTTGACTCCGACGAAATCCTGCGTCGCATCCAGCGCGCCCGGTCCTGGACCCACCGGGAGGAAGAGGCGTGGAAGGCCCGGAGCGGTGAGCTCCGGGCCGACGATCCGCGCAGCTCACACGATGCCGAGCTGCGCGGACACACCTATGAGGCGATCCGCAAAGTGCTCGACGAGATCGTGACGCCGGGCGTGCATGGCTCGGACGGCTGACGGGACGCGGCAGACCGCTCGGGGCGGGGCCTTCCGGTGTCGCCCCGGCTCTCGTCGGGCTGCGCTGGTGTCGTTCCGGCGCCGCGTGGGACGTACGTGCCTCCCCTGAGGCGACGCAGTGGCGTCACGCGGACCCTGGCCTCCGGCTGCTTGGTGGTGGTGTTCATGGGACCACACTGGGCCAAGGTGCCCGGAGCAACCAGATCCCTCTCGTGAGCAGGACCGCGGATCCTGGTATCGATGCCACCCGTCAGAGAGAGGCGGGGAGCCGCAGCGTGAAGGCCGAGCCGGTGCCGCGTTCGCTGGTCACCGTGACGGTACCGCCATGGGCGGTGACGAGCTGGCGCACGATGGACAGGCCGAGCCCGCTGCCGCCGGTGCGCCGGCTGCGGGACTTCTCCGCTCGCCAGAACCGCTCGAAGACCCGGGGCAGATCCTCCTCGGCGATGCCGCTGCCGGTGTCGGCCACCTCGAAGACGACCTCGTCCTCGTGGTGCCGGGCGGAGAGGGTGATCGTGCCATCGGCCGGGGTATGACGTATCGCGTTGGAGACGAGATTGCCGAGCGCCTGCCGCATCCGTACCGGATCCGCGTCGAGCCACGGTGTGCCGTCCACCGCCGTGCACAGCTGAACGCCCGCCGCCTCGGCCGCGACGCGGTGCGCCGCGACGACCTGGTCGAGCAGCTCGCCGGCGCTCACCGGCTCGCGGTGCAGCCTGAGCGTGCCCGCGTCCGCCGCCGCGAGGTCCTGGAGGTCGTCGATGACCCGCTGGAGCACGAGCGCCTCGTCGTGCAGGGACGCGAGCAGCTCGGGATCCGGGTCCACGACGCCGTCGCGGGCCACTTCGAGCCAGCCGCGGATGTTGGTGAGCGGGGTGCGCAGTTCGTGGGCGATGTCGGCGACCATCGCCTTGCGCTGGGCCTCCATGCGCTCGCGGCGCTCGGTGAGTTCATTGAACGCCACTGCCAGGATGCCGGTCTCGTCCTGCGTGGTCACGGGCACCCGTACGTGCTGCTCAGGCGGTTGCTGGGCGGCGTGGGTCAGCGCGCGCAGGGGGCGTACGAGCCGGGTGGCGACCAGCGCGGTCACCGCCACGGTGAGGGCGAGGACCAGCCCGGCGACACCCGTGACCTTGGCCTTGTTGGCCGTCGACATGTCGAAACGCGGTACGGCGCTGTCACCGTGGCCGAGGAACAGTTCGGCGGCCGGGGCGACGTACGGCGCCAGCTGCTGACGGCGGGCACGGTCGACGCACTCCTGCGCCTTCCTGCCCTGGTCGGTCCCGGTGGGGGGACCTATCGGGGCGTCCTGTCCGAGGATCCGCGTGTGCAGGGACTTCACGGCGAAGGTGACCCCGACGTCGGTGGGCAGGGGGAGATCCGACCGCCCACGGTCCGCGCAGCCCCGGGCGCGGGCCGTCAGCTCGGCCAGAGCCTTCTCCTCCGTCACGGTCGGGGTGTTGAGCTTCCCGTCGGCGCACGGCGTCGGAAGCTGGCCGGCATCGATGACGCCGTCCGCGTCGATGAGGGCGGAGCGGCCGCTGGGCAGCTGCGTGACAGTGGTGTCGACTCCGTTGTCCGCGAAGCAGCGCTGACGTTTGTCGGCCAGCAGTCGCACACGTGCGCGCTCCGCGGGCGGCAGCCGGTACGGGCCCACCGCGCGCGGATCGATGCCGCTGAGCTGCGCTCCGGGCTCGGTGAAGGTGTCGGTGCGCAGCGGGTCCACCGGGGCGGCGGCACGGGGCGGCAGGGCCGTGCCCCGCGCCGCGGAGTCCGCGATCGGCGTACGGTCCGGGGTCGTCAGCGCGATGCGCCTGCCGGTCCTGTCCGACAGGGCACGGACGGTCTTCCCGACGCCTGACCAGTCACCATGGGTGGCGGCGTATCCGCTCAGCCGGCGGAGGATGTCCATGTCCTCGGCCAGTACCTGCCCCTGTTCCTCCCGGATCGCCCGGGTGGTGGTCTCCACCGCAAGCCAGGCCGTCGCCGCCACGGAGCAGATGGCGATCAGCACCGACGTGATCAGCAGGCGTACGAGCAGTCTCTTGCGCAGCGGTATCGCGGGGCTCACCCACGGTCCCCGCTGAGCTTGTACCCCACTCCGAAGACGGTCACCAGCCGGGCCGGTCTGCGCGCATCCGCCTCGATCTTCCTGCGCAGGTTCATGATGTGCACGTCGACGGCCCGTTCGGTCGAGGCCCGGTCGATGCCGCGGGTGCAGCGCAACAACTGCTGCCTGGAGAAGACCCGTTCGGGCTCGGCGACCATGGCCAGCAGGATCTCGTACTCGGCCGGAGTGCACTCCACGGGCGAACCGTCGCACCACACCTCGTGCCGTACGGGGTCGACGACCAGCCCCGCGGCCCGTACGACCGGGTCGTCGCGTCGCTCGGCGGCGGGGCGTCCGCTGCGGCGCAGGACGGTGCGGATGCGGGCCATCAGTTCGCGCGGGCTGTACGGCTTGGTCATGTAGTCGTCCGCGCCCAGTTCCAGCCCGAGCAGAAGGTCTTCCTCCGTGCTGCGGGCGGTGAGCATGAGGACGGGAATGTCGTCGTCCCGGCGCAGCGCCCGGCACACGCCGAAGCCGTCGATCACGGGGAGCATCAGGTCCAGGACGACGAGGTCCGGCCGCCGGTGCCGGACCGCTTCGAGAGCGGCCCCGCCGTCGTGCACCACGGTGGCGGTGTGGCCCTCGCTCAGCAGTGAGCGGCGTATCAACTCGGCCTGCTTCTCGTCGTCCTCGGCAACCATCACATGTGCGCACACGGGGCTGATGCTAAGCGCACAGGGCCGTCCCGCGGCCCGGTATGAGGGGCTTCCCACGCCCTGACACCTTCCTCACAACCACCTGGTAGTGCCCTTGCCGGGTGGTCGGCCGGGCGACTCACCGTCGGAGCGCGGCCGCGTCGCCCATGACGACCACGGGATCGCGGTCGGGGTCCAGCGCGCGCAGCAGGGCCTTCATATGCTCCTTGCGCAGGCTGACGCAGCCCTGCGTGGGACCGTCGTGGTCCACGTGGAGCCAGATGCCGCCGCCGCGGCCGTCCCCGAGGGGGCGGGTCCAGTCCAGCGGTGTGGTGCCGGGCTTTCGGTTGTAGTTGATGGCGATCACGTAGTCGAACGAGCCGGCCAGCGGCTCGCCTTCGAAGCCCGTACCGCCGATGGTGAAGCCGCCGGAGCGGTCGTACGGAAGGCTGGTACCCGGATCAGGGAGCAGGCCCCCGGTGTCGGTGAGCCCGTAGACGCCGATGGGCGAGCGGAGATCGCCGGCCCGGTGGTGGTCGGTCCAGCCCTTGAGGGCGTTGTGCGCGGGCCAGGAGACTCCGGCCTGCCAGCCGGACGCGGTGCGCTCGTACAACACCACCGTGGATTTCGACGAGTTCCTGTCCCGGCCCGTCACCACGACGGCCTGACGGGTCTCCGGCGGGACCTTGGCCAAGGTCTTCGGGCCCAGGCCCGGCAGCTGCCGGGGCGCCGCGCCCGGGGACACCCGGGGCGCGGGCGCGGAAGGCGAGCCCGTGCCGCCTTTCGCCGCGATGCCGCCGGGCTCGGGATCCGTCGTCGCCGTGGCTCCGCCCCCGCAACCGGCGAGGAGGAAGGAGACGACCAGGACGGCGGCGGGACGGCGTGCGGATCTGTGGGTCGATCCGAGGGTGGATCTGTGGGTGGATCTGTGGGTGGAAGTGATCATGCGTCGACCTTGACCGACACGTATGAGGAACTCGTCAGGTCGGTGCGCCCGATGACCCGAACCCCGGTCGCCGCGCCACATCGGCAGCGAGCGTCTCCGCGCCCACCGTCGGAATGCCTCGCAAGGTTCCCGGCGTTGATCGACTCATGACTGAGAACGCAAGCCAGGACGCGCTGCTCAAACTGCTCACGGAGTACGACGGCGGAGTGCTGGTCACCCTCAAACGCGACGGCCGCCCCCAGCTGTCGAACGTCACCCATGCCTACTACCCGGACGAACGCGTCCTGCGCGTCTCCCTCACCGACGACCGCGCCAAAACGCGCAACCTGCGCCGCGACACCCGGGCTTCGTACCACGTCACCAGTGAGGACCGCTGGGCCTACACGGTCGCCGAGGGCACCGCCGATCTCTCACCGGTGGCCCGCGACCCGCACGACGAGACGGTGGAGGAGCTCATCCGCCTCTACCGCGACGTCCAGGGCGAACATCCCGACTGGGACGACTACCGCGCCGCCATGGTCCGTGACCACCGGCTCGTCCTGCGCCTCCATGTGGAGCACGTCTACGGCATTCCCCGCGCCCGCTGATCCACCCCCAAGGCCCCACAGCCCCACAGCCTCACGACAGTCGCCCACACAGGCCACCCGTCACAAAGAGCCTTGCAATTGGTATGTACCTGACCATGGTCACCCGCTAAGCTCTGCCGCGCATGCAATGAGAGCGCTCTCACCGTTCAGCTGTTCCACCCCCACCATGCTGGAACAACGAAGGGCTACTGCCTTGAGACGCACCACAGCCATGCGCACCGGTCTGGCCTCACTGCTCCTGCTCGGCACCTGGGCAACCGCCGGCACCATGCCCGCCTCGGCCGCCGATGCCCCCGAACCCCCCGCCCGCTCCTCCGATGCCCCGGCCTCCGTCGGCCTCCTCGACGCGATGCAACGGGATCTCGGTCTGACAAAGGCCCAGGCCGAGGCGCGGCTCGCGGCCGAAAAGGCGGCGACGGCCGTCGAGCCGAAAGCCCGCCGCGCGGCGGGAGCCTCGTACGGAGGCTCCTGGTTCGACGCCGGGAGCGGGAAACTGACCGTCGCCGTCACGGCAGGCGCCACCGACGCCGTCGTCGACGCCGTACGGGAGACCGGCGCGAGCATCCGTACCGTCAAACACAGCGCGCGACAGCTCGACGCGGCCAAGGCGCGTATCGACAAGCTGTCCGCACCCAAGGGCGTCAGCAGCTGGCATGTCGACCCCGAGGCCGGTTCCGTCGTCGTGAGCGTCGTCAGCGCGCAGCGAGCTGACAACGATGTCCAGGAGTTCCTCGCGCGGGCCCGTGCGGCAGGTCCCGTCACCGTCGAGAAGTCGGCCGAGGCGCCGCGGACCTTCGCCGCCGGGACGGTCGGCGGCGACCCGTACTACACCGGGAACGTCCGCTGTTCCATCGGGTTCTCGGTGCACGGCGGCTTCGTCACCGCCGGGCACTGCGGCCGGGCGGGAGCCGGTGTGAGCGGCTGGGACCGGTCCTACATAGGCAACTTCCAGGGCTCCTCGTTCCCGGAGAACGACTACGCCTGGGTCAACGTCGGAAGCGGCTGGTGGACGGTGCCCGTCGTGCTCGGCTGGGGAACCGTCCCCGACCGGCTCGTCCGCGGCTCCGCCGAGGCACCCGTCGGCGCTTCCATCTGCCGCTCGGGGTCGACCACTCACTGGCACTGCGGCACGGTGCTCGGCAAGAACCAGACCGTCAACTACAGCCAGGGCGCGGTGCATCAGATGACCAAGACCAGCGTCTGCGCGGAACCGGGTGACTCGGGCGGCTCCTACATCAGCGGCGACCAGGCGCAGGGTGTCACCTCCGGCGGCTCGGGCAACTGTTCCAGCGGGGGCCAGACCTGGTACCAGCCGATCAACGAAATCCTCAACCGGTACGGGCTCACCCTCCACACGGCCTGACCCACCCACCGCACCGCGGGTCTTACGGGCTCCGTCACCGCACCGGTGACGGAGCCCGTCCTGCCCGGGCGCGAGGTCCGCGGCGCCGCGCCGGCGGCCCAACTGCCGTGGATTCACCGGCCGTTCACCGAGCCTGTCACTGTCGTCGGTCCACCCCGCGCACCGATGATCTACGCTCGGCGGCGTTTTGCGGTCCCTCCCGCGACGGGAGTCAGGGCCGCGCTGTCCGTCCTCACCGGAAGGCTCCGTCACATGGCCCTCAGATCCGCGCCCTTGGTGCGGAGGTTCGGCAGAAGAACCGCCGCTCTCGCGCTGACCACCGCGCTCGCCGCCGCACTCCCCGGCCCGGTCTCCTCGGCCGCCGAGTCCGCCGACGCCCCGGCCCACCCCACCGCGTACGTCGATCCCCTCATCGGCACGGCGAACGGAGGCAACACCTACCCCGGTGCCACCCTCCCGTACGGCATGATCGCCTGGTCGCCGACCAGCACCAGGGGCGACCAGACCAGCACCGGCGCCGCCAACGGCTACGAGTACAACGCGACCCGGCTGCGCGGCCTGAGCCTGACCCACGTCAACGGCGCGGGCTGCAACCCGGGCGCCGCCGGCGACGTACCGATCATGCCGTTCGTCGGGAACGTCACCTCGTCGCCCTCGGCCGACACCAAGGACGCCGTCTACGCCGCGAACTTCTCGCACGCCGACGAACGGGCCGTACCGGGCCGCTACTCCGTCGGTCTCGATTCCGGTGCCCGCGCCGACCTCGCCGTGTCGCGGCGCGCCGGTGTCGCCGACTTCTCGTTCCCCGCCGACAAGCCCGCCAACCTGCTCTTCCGCGTCTCCAACTCCCTGAACGGCAGCGAGGACGCCCGGATCGACATCGACCGGGCAAACCGCAAGGTCACCGGGTCCGTACTGACGGGGGCGTTCTGCGGACGGCGCGCCAACGGAGGGGTCAACAACCGCAAGAGCTACTACCGGCTCTATTTCAGCGCCTCCTTCGACCGCGCGTTCTCCACGACGGGCACCTGGAAGGACGGCACCCTCGCTCCCGGTGCCACCACCGGCTCGGGCGGCGAGGGGTACGCCACGGGCGCGGACCGGGCAGGCCGCGGCTCCGGCGGCTGGGTCGGCTTCGACACCAGCGCTGACAACGATGTCCGCATGCGGCTCGGGATCTCGTATGTGAGCCTGGCGGGCGCCGAGGCCAATCTCCGCCAGGAGATAGCGCCGAGGGCGAGCGTCGACGAGGTCGCCGCGGCCGCCACGCGCACCTGGGACCGCGAACTGCGTTCGGTACGCGTCGGCGGCGGCAGTACGGACCAACGCACCGCCTTCTACACCGCGCTCTACCACTCGCTGCTGCAGCCCAACCTGGTCAGTGACACCGACGGCCGCTATCCGGGCATGGACGGCGAGGCGCATCGCGTCGAGCGCGGGCAACGGGCGCAGTACAGCAACTTCTCCGGCTGGGACCAGTACCGGGCCCAGGTGCAGTTGCTCGCCCTGCTCAAACCCCGTATCGCCGGGGACTTCGCCCAGTCGCTCCACAACTTCGCGCGGCAGAACGGTGATGTGTGGGACCGCTGGGTGCACATCAGCGGCGCGACCCACGTCATGACCGGCGATCCCTCGGCGGCGACGCTGGCCACGTTCTATGCGATGGGCGTACGGAACTTCGACTACCGCGGCGCCTTCGACTCCCTGGCCCGCCAGGCCACCGTGCCGCACCCCGACGGGCTCTCGGACGCCGGCTGTCCCGGCCAGTGCACGGGTCAACGGCCCAATCTGGCCCAGTACCTGACCTCGCACTACGCCGCGCAGGACGTCTGCCACTGCTGGGGCGGCGCCGCCGAGACGCTGGAGGACTCGGTCGCCGACGCGGCGCTCGGCCGCTGGGCACAGCTGTTGGGCCTCGACGAGCAGGCCGCCGCGTTCGCCGAGCGGGGCGGCTGGTGGCGCAACGTCTTCAACCCGCAGGCCACCGACGGCGCGGGCACCACCGGCTACATCCAGGCCCGCAACCTCGACGGTTCCTGGGTGACGCCGTTCAGCCCCGGCAGCGACCGGGGTTTCGCCCAGGGGACGAGCGCGACGTACACCTGGATGGTGCCGCAGGACGTCCAGGGCCTGGCCGAGGCGATGGGCGGACGCGAGGTGGCCGCGCGGCGGCTCGACGGCTTCTTCCACAAGGCCGACGGGTCCTGGTCCGTGAAGGGCGGCGACCCGTTGCGCTACGACCCGACCAACGAGCCCGGCATCCACGCCCCTTGGCTCTACAACGCGCTCGGCCAACCCTGGAAGACACAGGCGACCGTGCGGCAGATCCTCGACACCGTCTACGGCACCGGACCGGCCGGACTGCCCGGCAACGACGACCTCGGGACCATGTCCGCCTGGTACGTCTTCTCCGCCCTCGGCCTCTATCCGCAGACCCCGGGCAGTGCCTCGATGCTCCTGGGCGCCCCGCTCTTCCCGCACGCCCTCGTCGACCGGCCCGGCCGCGACATCGTCATCGACGCACCCGCCGCCGACACCGCCCACCGGTACGTCGGCGGTGTCCGGCTCAACGGGCGTGCGTACGACCGTTCCTGGGCCGACGCCCGCTTCCTGCGGAACGGCGGCACCCTCACCTTCCGGCTCGGGGAGCAGCCCGACACCGACTGGGCGACCTCGCCCGACGGCCTGCCCCGCTGACGCGACGGCGCTGTTGCCCCGGGTCCGGCCACCCGGTCCGGGGCAACCTCGCCAGACCTGGCGCCACTTGGCCATGGCGAACGAGAACAGCCCGAACAGGACCAGTCCGACCGCGACGCCCGCCAGCAGCCAGGGTCCCATCGGCGTCTCCGTGAACGAACGCAGCGTGTCGTCCATGCCCTTGGCCTTGTCGGGCTCGTAGTCGACGGCCGCCCGCAGTGCGAAGACACCGGCGGCCGCGAACACCAGACCGCGGGCCGCCCCGCCCACGACACCCGCCATGTCGACCAACTGGCGTGTCCTGCGGGACATCCGACCGCGCCTCAGGTGCTTGTGGTAGCTGCGGAGCACGGCCCGGACGGCCATCCAGGCGCCCGCGCACACGACCACGCCACCGGCCAGACCCATGATCCACTGCCCCGCGGGCATCTCCAGGACCTTGGCCGTCACGTCCCGCGACCGTCCGTCGCTCGATCCGCCGCCACTCTTCCGGGCGCCCGCGGCGAAGGAGAGCGCGGAGTAGGCGACGAACCCGTAGAAGACGGCGCGCGCGGCCGACGACAGCCTCTTCTTCCAGGTACGGCCGTCCGGACCGGCCGCGCCGAAGAGCGCTTCGGACAGCCGCCAGAGCGCCATGCCGACCAGTCCGACGCCCAGGGCCCAGAGCAGGACGGCCCCGAAGGGCTGCTCGGCGACCTCGGCGAGCGCGCCGCCCTGATCCGCCTGCCGCTTGCCGTCCCCGAGGGCGAACTGCAGCGCCAGCATGCCGACCAGCAGGTAGATGACCCCGCGCGCGATGAATCCCGCCCTGGCGGCTCCCTCGGTCAGCGAGCCCGCCGCCCGGCGGGTCCTGGCCCGCCTGCCTCGCGTCAAGGTGCTTGCGTCCATCGTGGCCTCCCCCGACCAGGTGCCCCGACTCGGGCGCCCGACACTTCGAGCGGGGCGAGGGCCCTACGGTCCGGTGCTGCTTTCGGGTGTGGCAGGAGGCCCGCTCGGAACCGCTGACGGCTCGACGGACTCCGGGGTCGGTTCCGTCTCCGACGACGGCTCGCCGAGGGTGGGGTCGGTCGGAGCGTGGGAGCCGGCGCCCTCGGTCCCATCGCTGGGGCGCGGACTGAGGGGCTCAGGTGGCGCCGTCGGGGTGGGCCCGACCGAAGGACTGCTCGTGTCCAGCGGGGGGCTCGCGTCCGGAGGGGAGCTCGGGGGCGGCGTGCTGTTCACGGGCGGCGGGGCGAGCGGGACCGTCGGGGAGACAGGTGTGTCGGGTGTCGCCAGGTGGAGCGGCAGCGCGATGGCGGCGGCGACGGCGCACGCCAGGCCGACCCCGGCCGCGGCACGGAGCAGCCGCCGGCGGGCCGCACCGCGGCGGATCTCCTCGTATCGGCCGGCGGGCGGGCCGAGGTAGTCCGAGGTGGGCCGCAGGATGACGGCGAGGGGGTCGTCGGGTTCGAAGTCCGGACCGTCGTCAGAGTGTGTGATCAAGACTTCTCCTCAGGTGCGCGCGGAGCAGTTCTCGGGCCGCGTGGAGGTCGGCCTTGATGGTTCCTTCCTTGCGCCCGGTCAGCAGGGACACCTCCCGGATCGGCATGTCAGCGTAGTAGTGCAGCAGGATCGGGACGCGCAGTCGTTCCGGCAGTGACTGCACGATCAGGCGTACCGACGGGTCGGCCTGTTCGATCTGCGGGCGGACGGCGACTTCGGCGGTGGCGCGGTGCATCGCTCTGCGTTCGCGCTCCAGCTTGCGCCAGTGGTCCCGGACGAGGTTGGCCGCCGTGACGTAGAGGAAGCCTCGCGGCTCCGCCACGGACGTCCAGCGGGCCCAGAGCCGGGTGAACGCCTCCGAGGCGATCTCGTGGGCCGTCTCGTCGTCGTCGACCAGCCGGCGGCACCAGCCGGCGAGGCGCGGGTAGAGGGCGGCGAACAGCTCGGACGCTGCCTTCTCGCGGGACCGTTTCAACGCTCTCCATGGTCGTGAGGGCACTCGGTTGCCCTTGTGGGGAAAGATCCCGGGCCGTGGGCATTCGGTTCCATCGGCCCGGGATCCGGGGGTGGGTGGCGCGTCAGGGGCTCGCGGAGCTCAGCGTGGCGAAGACGATCACGCTGTCGCGGTATCCGTCACCGGTACGGGGGCCGCCGCACGTGATGAGCCGCAGTTCGGGACGGCCCACGTCCCCGTAGACCGCGTCCGTCGGGAAGTCCGCCTGGGCGACCGTCCGTACGGAGCTGACGGCGAACACCGCCGCCGTGCCGTTCTCCAGGCGCGCCACGATCCGCTCGCCCCGCCGCATCCGCGCGAGGTGCCGGAAGACTCCGTCCCCGTAGGCGCCGACCGAGACATGGCCGAGGATCACCGACGGGCCGGTCTGGCCCGGTGTCGGCGAGTGCCGGTACCACCCGGCCTGGTCGTCCGCCGTGATCGGGGGAACCTCCACGCTGCCGTCCGGGGCCAGCCCCAGCCGCATGACCGGGGTGTCGACCTCGATCGACGGGATCTGCAAGCTGACCGGGACCGAACGTCCGAGGGCCCGCACCGCCTTCGCGGAGGGACGCGGAGACGGCGGGGTGCTCCCGGAGGACGCGTCGGTGTCCTGATCGGCCGCCCGGTCGGGCTGGTGGCCACCACCGCAGCCCACGAGCAGCGAGGCCATCGCCGCGGTGGCGAAGGCGCGCCTGGAGAGCAGGGTCATGCCCCGGTCGCCCGCTGACGACGTACGAGATAGACCGCGGCGCCGCCACCGACGAGCACCACGCCGGCGCCCCCGGCGATCAGCCCGCCCGCCGGTCCGGAGTCCGTGGACGTCGGCCCCTCACCGGTGTCGGGCGCTCCGCTCGGCACGACGGACACCTCGTCACCGGGGGACGGCGCCAGCGTCGGTTCGTCGCTCGGAGCCTCGGACGGGGACGGGGCGGTGCTCGGGGCCTCCGTGGGGACCGGGGTCGGTCCGTCGGAGGCCGGCGCGGAGGGAACCGGCGTCGGCGTCCCGTCGGCGAACGCGGGCACCGCGCTCGCCAGCAGGGCAGTGCCCGCCAGGGCCAGGCTGCTGAGGACAGTTCGGCGCATGAATCGCTCTCTTTCGTCGGTCGGCCCGCCCGACGGCTCGGCGGGCTGAGGTACGGATCGAGCAGAGAGACGAGGCGGCGGCGGAACGGGTTGTAAAGAGATGGCAAAGCCGTCAGGACCGGATCCTCCGGCGCCGGCGGCGGCTCCTCGTTCGGGAGCGGAGCAGGGCGATCGAACATACGATGGCGTGCACTGGGACGGCGAAACGGTGAGGCCGCGCCGGACGATCGAACGCACGGGGTGGGACACGAATGGCACAGGGCGCCGACGCAGCACGGACCGTCATCCTGACCGTGGACGACGATCCCGGGGTGTCGCGTGCCGTGGCCCGCGACCTGCGGCGCCGCTACGGAGAGACGTACCGGATCGTGCGCGCGGAGTCCGCGGAGAGCGCTCTCGACGCGCTGCGCGAGCTGAAACTGCGCGGCGATCTCGTGGCGGTGATCCTGGCGGACTACCGGATGCCCCAGATGAACGGGATCGAGTTCCTGGAGCAGGCCCTGGACGTGTACCCGAGCGCGCGGCGCGTACTGCTGACCGCGTACGCGGACACGAACGCGGCCATCGACGCGATCAACGTGGTCGACCTCGACCACTACCTCCTCAAGCCCTGGGACCCGCCCGAGGAGAAGCTCTACCCCGTCCTGGACGACCTCCTGGACGCCTGGCGGACCACCGACCACCGGGCGGTGCCGATCACCAAGGTCGTCGGGCACCGCTGGTCGGCGCGGTCGTCGGACGTACGGGAGTTCCTGGCCCGCAACCAGGTGCCGTACCGCTGGTACTCGTCGGACGAGCCCGAGGGCCGGCGCCTGCTGGCCTGCGCGGGGCAGGACGAGCAGCGGCTGCCGCTCGTGGTCACCCCGGACGGGACGGTGCTGGTCGAGCCGGAGGACGCGGATCTGGCCGCCCAGGTCGGTCTGGCGACCACACCGACGGCGGACTTCTACGACCTCGTCGTCATCGGCGGCGGACCCGCGGGTCTCGGCGCGGCCGTGTACGGCGCCTCGGAGGGCTTGCGGACCGTGCTCGTGGAGCGCTCCGCCACGGGCGGGCAGGCGGGCCAGAGCTCGCGGATCGAGAACTACCTCGGCTTCCCGGACGGTGTCTCCGGGGCGCAGCTCACCGACCGGGCCCGGCGTCAGGCCACCAAGTTCGGCGCCGAGATCCTGACCGCGCGCGAGGTGACCGGTCTCGAGGTCAACGGCGCGGCGCGGACCGTGCGGTTCTCGGACGGCTCCGCGATCGCCGCGCACAGCGTGATCCTGGCGACCGGTGTGTCGTACCGGAAGCTGGCGGCGCCCGGCGCGGACGACCTGACCGGACGCGGGGTGTTCTACGGGTCGGCACTGACCGAGGCGCCCGGGTGCCAGGGGCACGACGTGTACATCGTCGGCGGCGCCAACTCCGCCGGGCAGGCCGCGATGTATCTGGCCAAGGGCGCCAAATCGGTCACCCTCCTGATACGCGGCTCCTCCCTGTCGGCGTCGATGTCGCACTACCTGATCGAGCAGATCACGGACGCGCCCAACATCTCCGTGCGCGCGGGCACGGTCGTCGAGGCGGCACACGGCTCCGACCACCTGGAGCAGCTCACCCTGCGCGACCTGGCAAGCGGGCACACCGAACTCGTCGACGCCCAGTGGGTGTTCGTGTTCATCGGCGCGGCCCCGCTCACCGACTGGCTGGACGGCACGGTGCTGCGGGACGAGCGCGGGTTCATCATGGCCGGGCCCGACCTGACCGCCGACGGGCGTCCGCCGGCGGACTGGGAGCTGGACCGGCCGCCGTACCACCTGGAGACCAACGTGCCCGGTGTGTTCGTGGCGGGCGACGCCCGCCACGAGTCCGCCAAGCGCGTCGCCTCCGCCGTCGGAGAGGGAGCCATGGCCGTGATGCTCGTACACCGGTATCTGGAGCAGTCGTGAGCGGGCAGCCGATGCCGTGCGAGGCGGCGGAACTCAGCACACTCTTCCTGTTCGAGAAGCTGGACGGTGAGCAGCTCGCGCGGCTGTGCCGCGAGGGCCGCGTCGAGAGGTTCGAGCCCGGCTACGTGTACCAGGAGGGCGAGCCGGCCACCTGCTTCTTCGTACTCCTGGAGGGCACGCTCGTGATGTCGCGCCGGGTCGGCAGCGACGACGTGGAGACCACCCGCAGCTCCCAGCGCGGGGTGTACGCGGGGGCCATGCAGGCCTATCTGACCGCGCCGGCGGAGCAGGCGCACTACAAGGGCTCGCTGCGGGTCACCGAGCCCTCGCGGTTCTTCATCCTGCCCGCCGAGACGTTCGCCGCGGTCCTGCATGACTGGTTCCCGATGGCCGTGCACCTCCTGGAAGGGATGTTCTTCGGCAGCCAGAACGCCCAGCGGACCATCGGGCAGCGCGAGCGGCTGCTGGCGCTCGGCTCACTGTCAGCCGGGCTGACGCACGAGCTCAACAACCCGGCCGCGGCGGCGGTACGGGCCACGTCCGCGCTACGGGAGCGGGTGGCCGGGATGCGGCACAAGCTCGGGGCGATCGCCGCGGGCCCGTACGCCCGTGACACCCTGGAGACGCTCGTCGAGCTCCAGGAACGCACCGCCGACCAGGTGGCCAAGGCCACGCCGCTGAGCCCGCTGGAGGCCTCCGACCGGGAGGACGCGCTCGGCGACTGGCTCGACGACCACGGCATCGCCGGCGGCTGGGAGATCGCACCCACCTTCGTCCAGGGCGGACTGGACACCGACTGGCTGGACCGGGTCGCTGCCGCCGTCGACGCGCAGACCCTCGAAGGGGCCGTGCGGTGGCTGAACTACACGGTCGAGACCGAGCTCCTGATGAACGAGATCGAGGACTCCACGACCCGTGTCTCGAACCTGGTGAACGCGGCCAAGCAGTACTCCCAGCTCGACCGCGCGCCTTACCAGGTCGTCGATGTGCACGAACTGCTCGACAGCACACTGATGATGCTCGCCGGGAAGATCGGCTCCGGCGTCACGGTCGTCAAGGACTACGACCGTGCGCTGCCGAAGATCCCCGCCTATCCGGGCGAGTTGAACCAGGTGTGGACGAACCTCATCGACAACGCCGCCTCCGCGATGGACGGCGAGGGCGTACTGACCGTGCGCACCGCGCTCGACCGGGAGCAGCTGCTCGTCGAGTTCCGCGACACGGGGCCCGGGGTGCCCGAGGACATCCGTGGCCGGATCTTCGATCCGTTCTTCACCACGAAGCCCGTGGGTGAGGGCACCGGACTCGGCCTGGACATCTCCTGGCGCATCGTCGTCAACAAGCACCACGGGCATCTGGAAGTGCACTCCGTGCCCGGTGACACCCGTTTCCAGGTCTTCCTCCCGCTCACCGCGGCGGATACCGACACCCCCCAGGAGGCGTCATGACCACCACGGCCGGAATCGACCCCAGCGTGCCGCCGAGCGGCGCGGGATGCGTCGAATGCGATGCCGCCGGTGGCTGGTGGTTCCATCTGCGCCGGTGTGCCCAGTGCGGGCACGTCGGCTGCTGCGACGACTCCCCCGCCAAGCACGCCACCGCCCATCACCGGACCACCGGCCATCCCTTCATCCGCAGTTTCGAGCCGGGCGAGGCGTGGTTCTGGAACTTCGAGACCTCCGAGCTGTACGAGTCCGGGCCCGAGCTGGCTCCGCCGCTCAGCCACCCGGCCGACCAGCCCGTACCCGGGCCCGCGGGGCGCGTGCCGGCGAACTGGGCCGAGACGCTGCGCTGAGGCGGCAGGAGGGCCCGGCCGAAGGCGGTATCCGTGGCCGTGTCGGTGGCGCGTGCCAGGATGGATGCGTGCCGACCACCGCATTCACCACGCCGTTCATCGGCCGCGAGGACGAACTCGCCCGCCTGACCCGGATCCTGGACCGGTCCCGGGCCGGTGAGGCGCGCGCCGTGCTGGTCGCGGGGGACGCCGGAGTCGGCAAGACCCGGGTGCTGGCCGAGGCCGCCGGACATGCCACGGAGGCCGGCATGACCGTCGTCACCGGCCACTGCGTGGATCTCGGGGACGTCGGTCTGCCCTACCTGCCGTTCACCGAGATCCTCGGAGTGCTCGCCGGTGACGAGCGGTTCGCCGCCGCGCTGGCCTCGCATCCCGTGGTCGACCGGCTGCTCGGCGACGGCGGCGACAGCGGTGGCGCGGGAGACGCCGGCGGCCGGCTGCAGTTGTTCGAGGGCATGGCCGGTCTGCTGGCCGACCTCACCGCGACCGCTCCGCTGCTGCTCGTTCTGGAGGACCTGCACTGGGCGGACCAGTCCTCCCGCGACCTGCTGCGCTTCCTCCTCAGCCGTGGAATCCTGCAACGTTCCGCAGGCGGCGCGCCCACTCAGCGCCTGGCGGTCTTCGCGTCCTACCGCGCCGACGACCTGCACCGCCGGCACCCGCTGCGCCCCCTGCTCGCCGAGCTGGTGCGGCTGCCCGCCGTCGAGCGCCTCGATCTGCGGCCGATGCCCGACGGAGAGGTGGCGAGCCTCGTCCGCGCCCTGCGGGCCGGTCCGCTGCCCGACGCCACCGTCCGCCGTATCGTCGAGCGCGCCGAGGGCAACGCGTTCTACGCGGAGGAGCTGCTGGCCGCCATCGCCGAGACCGCGTCCGGTGCGGCGTCGGCGGTGCCCAGCGGGCTGGCCGACCTGCTCCTCATCCGCTTCGAGCAACTGCCCGCCACCGCCCAGCAGGTGCTGCGCACGGCCGCCGTCGCCGGCCGCCGCGTCGAGCACGAGCTGCTGCGTGACGCCGTCGAACTGCCGGAGGAGGAGCTGGAGTCGGCCCTGCGCGAGGCCGTCGGACGGCAGCTCCTCGTCCCCGGCGAGGACGACACCTACTCCTTCCGGCACGCCCTGATCCGCGAGGCCGTCTACGCCGATCTGCTGCCCGGTGAACGGGTGCGGCTGCACAGGGCGTTCGCCGGAGTGCTGGCCGGGCGGGGCCGGCACGCCGAGAGCGCGGCGGAGCGCGCCCACCACTCGCGGGAGAGCCATGATCTGGCCGACGCGCTGACGGCGTCGCTGGAGGCCGCCGACCACGCCGCGCGGGTCCGCGCGCCCGCCGAGGAGCTGCGCCACCTGGAGGCCGTACTCGATCTGTGGTCGGCGGTGCCCGCTGCCGCCCGGCCCGACGGCTTCGACACGGTCACGCTGACGCTGCGCGCCTCGGCGGCCGCGGCCCACGCCGGTGAAACCCACCGGGCGGTCTCGCTCACCCGGTCCGCGCTCGACCGGGTCGGCTCGGACGAGGATGCCGAACTCGCCGCGCGCGTCCGCTACACGCTCGCGGGCAACCTGATGCGGATCGACAGCCTGACGGCCGCGTTCGCGTACAGCAGCGAGGCGCTCGCGATGATGCCCGCCGACCCGCCGTCCCGTACCTGGGTGTGGGCCGCGGCCACCCACGTCATGGCGGCGAACTACGTGGGCGAGTTCGAGACCGCCCGCCAAGTGGCCCGCCAGGCACTGCGAGCGGCCGAGGAACTCGAAGTGCTCGACGCGCAGGCCGATCTGCTGATCTCCCTCGTCGGGCTCGAAGGGGACAGCCGGCGTACCCCTCGGGGGCGGGCCCGGCTCCAGGAGGCGCGCGCACTGGCCCGGCGCGCCGGCAACGCCACCATCGAGATGCGCGCGCTCTTCAACCTCTCCATCGGCTCCTACGAGTCCGGTGCCCTGGACGAGTGCCTGACCTGGCTTTCCGACGGCCTGGAGCGCGCGGGCCACGCCGGGCTCCTCTCCTCGCCGTACCCGTTGGAAATGCGCTATCTGCGCTCTCTGGTGCTCTACACCCTGGGTCACTGGGACGAGTGCGTCCGGGCGGCCGAGGCCGACGCCGAGCAGCTGCCCACGACCGGCGGGTACGCGATCGGGCCCGCGATCTCCGTGGCCCTGGCGCGCGGTGATCTGAGCGCCGCCGAGCAGGCCCGGGCCCTGCTGGACGGTCCGTACGACTGGATGGCCACGCTCGTCGCGAGCGTCCTCCTGACCGACGCGGCGGTACTGCGACGCGACCCCGAGGCGGCCGTCGAAGAGTGCCGTACGGCGCTCGCGGCTCTCGTCCTCGACAACGGGACCACACCCGACGTTGCCGTACGGCTCGCCGCGGTCACCCTGGGCGCCGTCGCGGACGCGGCCGTCGAGTCCCGTCGGACCGGCGACGAAGAAGGCGTACGCCGTTGGACGGAGACCGGGACCGAGCTGGTGGAGCTGGCCCGGCTCACGGCCACCAAGGGCGAGGACGGTTCGCAGCAGGGGCCCGAAGGGCTGGCGTGGCTGGCGCGTGCCGAGGCGGAGTGGGCACGGGCCGGTGCCGGGCCGGATGCGGTACCGGATGTCGAGGCCTGGGAGAAGGCCTTCGCCGCGTTCGGATACGGAGACGTCTACGAGCAGGCCCGCTGCCAACTGCGGCTTGCGGAGGCTCTGTTGGCGGCGGACCGGCGCACGGAGGCCGCCGAGCACGCGCGCGCCGCGCGCGACACGGCCGTCCGGCTCGGCGCCGTACCGCTGCGCGAGGGCGTGGAGCGCCTGATCCGCCGGGGCCGCCTCGCGGAGACCTCCCCGGCGGCCTCGCCCGCGGGGAACGGCATCCCGGTGCTCACCGCCCGTGAGAACGACGTGCTGCGGCTCCTGGCCCTGGGCCGCACCAACCGCCAGATCGGCGAGGAGCTGTTCATCAGCGGCAAGACGGCGAGCGTGCACGTGTCCAACATCCTCGCCAAGCTCGGCGCCGCCGGCCGTACGGAGGCCGTGGCGATCGCGTACCGGGAAGGGTTGATCGAGCCGGAGCGGTCCGCGTCCGGGTGAGGAGGCGGGCAAGGGCGGGCTCCCGCCTCCCGCTTCAGGGGCGGTCGGTCACGAACCAGTCGAGCGCCTCGGTCAGCTTCGCCGGCTTCTCCACCGGCAGTTCGTGGCCGGCGTCCACGATCCGGATCACCGCGTCCGGGTAGGCCGTCGCCATCCGCAGCATCTGCGCGACGGGCAGCTGGATGTCGTGGTACCCGTGCACCAGCAGGGTGGGCGTGCGGATCTCGCCGACCCGGTCGAGGACGTCGAAGGCCCGCATGGCGGAGTAGAGCGTCATGACCACCTCGCGCGGCGTCGCCGAGGAGGCGCGGATGTACTCGCGGATCTCCTCGCGCGGATAGCCGGGGGCGAAGGCCCGCTGGATGTTGGCGGCGACGAACAACTTGAACGGCACCAGCGTGGAGGCCGCCATCAGCAGGCCGCGCCCCCGGCTGAAGGCCATCCGGCTGATCGAGTTCACCAGCACCAGGCGCTCGATCCGCTCAGGATGGGTGAGGGCGAGAGTCTGCGCGATCATCCCGCCCATGGAGTGGCCGACGGGGACGAACCGGTCGACCTCCAGGTGGTCGAGGAGGGCGAGGACGTCCCCGGCCAACTCGTCGATCGTCTTCGCCGACCCGTCGCTCTCGCCGTGCCCGCGCAGGTCGAACCGGATCACCCGCCGCTTCGGGGCGAAGTGCGCCATCTGGTGGTCCCAGCGGTGCCGGTTGGCCGTCCAGCCGTGGATGAACACCAGGGGCACGGCGTCACCGTCGCGGGGGCCCTCGTCGTCGTACGTCAGTGTCGCGCCGTCGACAGCGAGCTGCGGCATGGGTCCTGGCCTCCTGGAGTGTGGTCGGGGTGGGACTGGAACGTGCCGCCGACTGCCGTGGAAGGCGTCACCGCCGCCTGCCGAGGAAGTCGAGGATGTGCCCGAACACGTCGAGGGCGGCGCCCCGGCCGAGGAAAGTGTCGAGGTGACCGTAGCCGGGAATCTCGGTGTACGCCACGTCCAGTTGCGGCTGCCTACGCGCGAGTACGTCGTGGCAGAGCTTCTGCGAGTCGAGCCACAGCCCGTTCTCGCTGCCCGCCAGCAGCAGCACGGGGGTGTCGATGCGGCCGGCGGCGTCCAGCGCGTTGGGCGGCAGCGCCCGGTAGCGGTGGTCGCCGTCGTGCCAGCGCACCACGCTGCGGGCCAGCTCGATCCGGCGCAGATGCGGCAGGATCCACAGCGGCGCGGGGCCGAGCAGTTCCGCGAGCCGGTTGTGGGTGGCCTCGGACAGGTGCTCGTGCACGAACAGCGAGGCGCCGGTGCCCCAGGCCGAGTTGTGCAGGATCTGGCAGGTCGGATCCGGGCAGCTCGCCTTCCGGCCGGCCAGTGCGAACAGCGGCGTGTACTTCGACCACAGGCCCACCTTGCGGAAGTCGACGGGTATGTGGTCGATGCGGGACTTCAACAGCTCCCCGGCCAGCGTCATCCGCAGCGAGGTGCGGCCCGCGAGCTTCGGCGTCAGGAACACGCCCTGCGACACCACGCCCGCGAGTCCCGGCACAAGACCCGCCGCCATGCTCAGCGACAGGGTGAGCGAGCCGATGCAGTGCGCGACCACGAACAGCGGCCGGTCGCCGATGCGTTGGCGGATGTGGGAGACGGCCTCGGGGATGTCGTACAGGGCGACGTCGTCGTACGTGTACCTCTGGCCGGTCTCGTTGTACGGCAGCCGGCAGCTGCCCCGCCAGTCGAGCAGCCACGGCTCGTAGCCGTCGTCGAGCAGGACGTCGACCAGGTTGCGGGTCTCGGGCAGCAGGAACATGTCGGCGGACGCGGTGTGCCCGTGCAGGAGCAGCACGGCGGGCCGGTCCGCCTCGCCGCTTTCGATTCGGGTCAGGCCGAGCCGTACGCCGTCCGCGGCCCGGAAGGGGATCTCCTCGACGGCCGCCGGGTCGAGGCGGTGGTGGAGGGGGCGCAGGGCCGCAGTGGTCCTGACCTTGCGGAGTGCGGGCCTGGTGGTGGAGTTCGTCGTCCTGAACATCATCGGTTGCGCTCCGTGGAGGTCGGGGTGCGGCGCAGGTCGAGCAGGTCGGCGGCGGCCCGGGTGAAGGGGCCGAGCAGGCCGCGGCCCATCTCCAGGCCGAACCAGGCGAGCCAGGTCAGCTTGGCGGCCCGCTTCTCCCGGCTGCTCAGGCGTGGGTCGACCTCGATGCCGTCGATCTGGTCGCGTACGTAGCTGTCGGCGGGCACGACGACCTCGCCCGCCAGGCGGGCCGGTTCGCCCTCGCGGCCGATCTCGACGGTCAGCGCGCGGGTCTGCCGCCACACGTCGCGGCGGGCCCGGGCGTACTTGCGCCCCTCCAGCCACCAGCGGCCGCCGTCGGTGTCACGCAACGACAGTCGGTAGGTGAGGAGTTGGTGCCGCATACCGTGCTGCTCGGGGATGCCCTCCTCCGGGCGGATCCAGACGTCGCCGCGCTCGACGACCAGCGGCTCGGGGTGCACCGCCGCGCACACCAGCTCACCGCCGACGTCCACCCGGCGCTCGTTCACCAGCTGGTACATGCTCGCGATGGAGAGAGTGAGCGCCATCGAGCAGGGAGTGTCCGCAGGGGCACCGACCGGGCCCACGCTGCCCTCGGTCGTCTCCGGGAACCACAGATACGGCTGGTCGTCCTTGTGCGGCAGCCGGGCGAGACCGTCGCGGGCGAGTCGTTCGAACGTCTTCAACTGCGCCTGGGCGTCGTAGCGTTCCGCGGGCTTGAGCCCGAGCGCCTCGACGAGTGCGGCGGTGCGCTCCATGGTGGCCGCCGGGCCCTGGAGTGTCGCCTCGCACAGTTTGAGGGCGGTGGGGCTCTGCAACACCCGGGTGAGGAAGGCCAGTTCGGGCACCGGGTCGG
Organism: Streptomyces sp. NPDC050704; assembly: GCF_040654355.1. NCBI lineage: Bacteria > Bacillati > Actinomycetota > Actinomycetes > Kitasatosporales > Streptomycetaceae > Streptomyces > Streptomyces sp. NPDC050704. Next base: position 30,644 of record NZ_JBFAHW010000080.1, read on the forward strand.
CCTCCAGGCGGGCCAGGGCGTCGGTGCGCCATTCGTCCCAGTCCTGTACGCGCACGTGCATGCCGCCGAGTGCCATGTCCCGTACGACGTCGTCGAGGGTGTTGGGCACGCCGGTCAGGTTGTAGTCGTAGCCCCAGGCGTCGGGTTCGCAGATGACGCCGACCGCGACCCGGCTCACCCAGTCCACCGGGGACGCGTTCAGGTAGCGGAAGGCGGGCACGGTACGGAAGCGGCCGAAGGCCGATATGAGGCCGCTGCTGAGATCCTGGGGGTTGTAGGCGCCGGTCCTGGTGTGGCCGCCGATGCCGCCCGGGCGCATGGCCGTGACCACCAGACCGTGGTCGCGGGCCCGCCGCAGCGCGACTTCGGCGGCCCACTTCGTCTGGTCGTAGCCGGCGATGAGGCGGTCGGCGTGGGCGAGGGGATCATCCTCGCCCATGGCGGTGATGCCGACCTCGTTGAAGACCGCGATCGAGGAGATGTGGTGCAGCGGCTTGGGGCGGCCGGTCGATGCCAGTTCGGCCAGGGTCAGCGCACCGAGGACGTTGCTCTGCCGCAGCGACTGGTAGCCGCGCAGGAAGTCCACGGCCGCCGCCACGCCGACGACACTGTCCAGCTCGTGGGTGAGCGTGTTCCACAGCTCCTCCGACAGGCCCAGGCGCGGGCGCCGCATGTCACCGGGAAGCACGGTCACCCGGCGGCGTATCTCCGACGACCAGGGCAGCTCGTAGCCCTTGAGCGCCTCGCCGAGCCGTGCGACGGCCGCCTCCTCGTCGACCGCGCGGACCAGGCAGTAGACGTGCGCGTCGCTGTGCCGCAGCAGGTCGAGGAGCAGGTGGCTGCCGAGGAAGCCGGTGGCACCGGTCAGCAGGATCCGGCGCGGCGGCAGCGGCTCGGGCGGGCCGGTCCAGGGCAGGCGGTCGGCGAGGGAGAGGTCGGCCAGGATCTGGTCGAGGTCCTCGGGACGGGCGGTGACGTGATTCCCGGGCCGTGGTGTGGTCGCCACCGTGGGTGGCGTGCGGGGGGACGGGACGGGGAGGGCGCCCGGGGCCGGGGCCGGGCGGGTGCCCGCGGCGGAGAGCGGGAGGGCGCCCGGTGCGGGAGAGGTGCCCGTGTTGGTGGCCGCCGGGGCCGGGGTCTGTGACGCGCCTGCCGCGGTCGCCACCGGAGGCAGGGCCGGTGACGTACCCGCCACCGTCGCCGCCGAGGACGATGACGTGCCTGCCGGGGGCGCCGCCGGGAGCAAGGCCGGCGTACCTGCCGCCGCCGAGGCCGAAGCCGGTCCGGTCGGCATGGTTCCCGTCGTGACCGGGGCCGGAGCCGAGGCCGGGCTCGGGGTCAGGGGCGGGGCCGGGCTCGGGGTCGAAGTCGAGGCCGGGGTCAGGGCCGGGGTCGGAGTCGAGGCCGCGGTCGGAGTCGGGGTCGAGGCCGCGGTCGGAGTCGGGGTCGGAGTCGAGGCCGCGGTCGGGGCCGCGGTCGGAGTCGAGGCCGCGGTCGGAGTCGAGGCCGCGGTCGGAGTCGAGGTCGGAGTCGAGGCCGCGGTCGGAGTCGAGGCCGCGGTCGGAGTCGAGGCCGCGGTCGGAGTCGAGGCCGCGGTCGGAGTCGGGGCCGGGGCCGGGGTCGGGGTCGGAGTCGAGGCCGCGGTCGGAGTCGGGGTCGGGGTCGGGGTCGGGGTCGGGGTCGGGGTCGGGGTCACCAACGGCGCCTGGGGCGCTGGCGCGGTCGCGAGGGCGGTGGTCGACAGCCAGCGCCGGGCGAGGCTGTGCGGCCTGGCGTCGGCGAACACGTCGTCCAGGGCGATCTCCAGGCCCAGTTCGCGTTCCAGCTCCGCGACGAGTTCCACGGCGCCCACGGAGCTGCCCCCGGCATCGAAGAAATCGGCGTCGGCCGACAGGTGGCCCTCGGGCAGATACCGGCCCGCCGCCTCGGCGATGGCGGCGGCCAGGCCGTCCACATCCGGGGCCACGGATGCCGGGGCACTGCCGGGACCCTGATCTGCATCGATGCTGGTCGGGGTGGCGCCGGCATCCGGATCCGCCGCACCGATGCCGGTCGGATCCGTACCTGTGTCGATCGGCGTGGATGCGGCGACCGCTCTGACCTTGGCCAGCAAGTCGTCCACGCTGAGCCCGCCACCGCCATGGCCCCGCTCGATCGACTCGGCGGTCGCCCGCTGTCCGGCGTACGCCGACGGGTCCTCGTTCATGTCACGCATCAGAGCCCTTCACGATGTGCACTGTCTCTCGCTCCCTGCCACTGCACTGCACTGCTTCCAAGGCCGAACCCGACCGCCGACCGCCGGTTACCGCTGCCAGGAGCGGAACGCCCGCAGGTGTTCCGGCGTGACCACGCTCTCCAGGCGCTCGTCGTCCTGGTCGCCGCCGCCCAGCGCGGCCAGCAGTCGGCGGGCGGGTACGTTGCGCGGGGTGCGCTCCGCCGTCAGCCGGACCTTCGCGCAGCCCAGTTCCTCGGCGCGGTCGGCCAGCCACCGCAACAGGCGTTCCTCGACACCTCGGCCGAGCGCCCGGCAGCTCATCAGCCAGGCCAGTACGTCGAGTTGACCACCGTCCGGGCGGAGGGCGAGCAGGCCGATCTGGCCGTAGTCGCCGAACCGGTCCCGGGCGGCGGCCGTCCACACCTCGCCGTGCTCCCGCCACCGGGCGAGATCGGCGCCGTCGGCCGACCGGGCCCGGAGGGTGAACTGGTTGGTACGGCGGACGAGTTGCTCGGCTCGCGGCACGTCGGCCTCGGACAGGGCCCGTATGTCGACCTCCAGCTCCAGTTGGGCGAGGAACTCCTCGAAACCTGCCTGGTCGACGGCCTGTTCGCGGACGGCGTCGCGTTCCCGCTCCTGTTCGTAGAACCGTGCCCGCAGCGAGTCCTCGGCCGTCGCCGCCGCCGGGACCAGCGGCCACAACCGGTCCAGGAACTCCTCCAGTTCGGCCGTCGGCGGGCAGGTCACGGACAGCACCTGCGGCAATGCCGACCGCACTCCCGCGATCTCGACCGGGTTGTCGTCCAGGAACAGGAAGCTGTCCAGGCCGAGGTCGAGCGTGCGCGCCGCCTCCGCCAGACGGCCCGCTTTCGGACCCCAGCCGGCCGAGAGCACGCTGAAGTGCTCCGCCTTCATCAGGCTGTCCGGGCGGTCCAGGACGGCCCGGACCGTGTCCTCGTCGTTGTTGCTGACCAGCGCGAGCAGGGCGCCCGCGGCACGCCACCGCAGCAGCCTCCGCGCCAGCAGGGCGCGCGGGCCGGTCAGATCCACCGCCTCCGGGCCGATCTCGCCGGCCACCCCGCCCCACAGGGTCTCGTCGCCGTCCACCGCGATCACCTTGGGCGCGGGGCGCCGCACGGCCCGTACGACGTCGGCCAGTCGCAGTGCCACCGCCGCCTGGAAGTGCGGGGTGAACGGGAGGTGGGCGAGCCTTTCGGTCCGCTCGTCGAAGCGTTCCTCGACGGCGTGGTGCCGGGTCCAGTCGTCGGGGCGGAGCACCGCGATGCCGGGCAACTCGGCCAGTTCGGCGGCGACCTCGCGCTGCCACCTCTCGAAACGGTCGTCGTGGCGGGCAGCGGGGAGGAAGCCGACGATCAGCGGCTTGCGGGTCCGCTCGGACAGGGCCCGGAGCGCCGCCGGGTAGTCGGTGCGCAGTTCGGCGAGCAGCGCGTCGTCCACCGGGCCGAACCGTGCCAGGTCGGCCGCCCGCAACAGCACCACACCCACTGCCGTGGCTGGCTCGGCGAATACGCCGGAGGGGTCCCGCAGGCTCGCGAGTACCTGGTGGTACGGCGCTTCCACGACCGCGACAGGGTCCTCGTCCAGTGCCGCCTCGCACATCAGAGGGAGGTTGCCGAGGGCGAAGGTGGCGGCGAGGGCAAGGGAGGAGGACACCTGAACAGGCGTGTCAGCAGCCAGAGTTGCGTCAGCCCTCCGGGTCGTACGCACCGGCACTGTCTCGTCCTCGACAACCTCCCCGAGCAACCGCAGGAACTCCTCCCCCAGTTCGGCGGCGGTCGCCGCGTCGAGGATGTCGAGGTTGTGGTCGAGTCGGACCGTTCCCGCGTCCGGGGTCATGGTGATCATCAGGTCGAGGTCGGTGTGGCCGGTTCCGGCGGGCAGGACCTCCAGGTTGGCCAAGTGGCCGGAGAAGCGTACGTAGTTGAAGTACACCTCCACGAGCGGAGCGTTCGCCCGGTACAGCCCCTGTTTGGCGAGCGTCGGCAGGACGTCGGAGAACACGGCGCCCTTGGCCAGGATCCGCTTCAGGCGATGGCTCGTGCGAAGCAGTACCTCGCCGACCGGCTCGGCCGCCCGGGCCTCGGCCGGGAACGGCACCGGTACGCCGAAGAAGCCCACCGCGTCGTACGCGTCCGCGTGGATGCGGGTGTCCACAGGCACCGCGAGCACGAAGCGCTCCCGATCCCGATCCCGCTCACACTCCCGCTTCCGCTTCCGCTTCCGGGCCAGCAGCACCGTCAGCGTGCCGAGGCTGAACGCGGCGGGAGTGATCCCCAGCCTGTTCGCGTCCTCCGCCACCCGCTCCACGAGCCCGTCGGGAATCGCCACGGTCACACTGCCGGACCGGTACGACCGTGCCGTCGGGCGTGGCCCGGCGAGTGTCAGGTCGAGCCGTTCGCTGCCGTGGAAGGACTCGCGCCACTCGGCGCCCGCCGCCGCACCGCCCTGCTGAGCCTCGATCAGCAGATCGATGTCGCGATTGGTGACGGTGTCGCCGAGCGAGCCGCCGGCCAACTCGGCGTCGATCTCCCCCGCCACGAGCAGCAGTGACTGCAGGTCGCTCACCGCGTGGTGCGCGCCGAACACCAGGATCTGGCCCCTCGCACCGCCGTCCAGCAACTCGAACCGCCACAGCGGCGCACTCGCCAGGTCGAACGGCGGCTCCAGCAGTTCCCGCAGCCGGTCGGCGGCGTCGAGCGCGTCATCGGCGGCCACCGTTGTCCAGCACAGCACCGGCTCCGGCAACTCCCGCGCCACCCTCAACTGCCGCCCGCCGCCGGACCCGGCGTCGTGGCCGGTGTCCGTGACGATCGCGGTACGCAGGGCCGCGTGCCGTCCGGTGAGCCGGGTGAGGATGTCGGTGAGCGCCTCGCGGGTGGTCGGCACGGTGAGCCGTACGGCCAGGCCGATGGAGTGCGCCGCGTCCGGCATGCCGGGCTGGGCGCTGCGCAACAGCCGTACGACATCGCGGGTGGCGGGCCGCAGTTCGGTCTCGGGCACCTCGGAGGCGACCTCGGTCCGCGGCTGCTCGCCCTGTGCCAGGGTGTCCCGCTCGGGCAGGACTGCGGCCAGCGTCCGCGTCAGGCCCCGGATGTCGGCCGCCGAGAACACTTCGGCAGCGGGGAGTTCGGCACCCAGGTCCCGGGCGAAGGCGTTGCGCAGCCGTACCAACATCAGGGAGTCCAGGCCCAGTTCCTTCAGAGCTGTGGCCGCGGACACGTCCACGACACCGCCCGAGACCTCGCCGACCCTGGCCCGTACATACGCTTCGAGCCAGGCGAGACGGTCCTGGTCGGTCGTCGCCGCGAACACCTTCCTGACAAGGCCGTCCGAGTCCGCCGTACCCGTCGGGGCGGTGACCAGGTCGCCCAGGATCGGGCGGGTGCGTGCCGCGTCCGGGTCGAGGGCCAGCATCTCCCAGTCCAGGGCGAGCGGCGCGAGCTGGCGGCGGCCGGTGCCCAGCACCCGCTCGAACAACTCGCCGCCCTCCTGCGGGGAGAAGGCGACCAGACCCGACCGGCCGGTCTCGGCGGCCCGGGTACCGGACTCGGCGACCATGCCGACGCCGGTCCAGGCACCCCAGTCGAGGCTCAGCGCCCGACGGTCGGTACGGGAGAGGTGGTGCGCCCAGGCGTCGAGGAAGGCGTTCGCCGCCGAGTACGGGCTCTGTCCGGCCGAGCCGAGGAGGCCGGCCGCCGAGGCGAACAGGATCAAGTTCTCGGCGTCGGGGGTGAGTTCGGTGAGCAGGGCGGTGCCCAGCACCTTGGGGGCGAGCACGCGCAGGACGCGGTCGTCCGTCAGGTTCGCCACCGTGGCATCGTCGAGCACTCCGGCCGCGTGGACGACCCCGGCGATCGGGCCGACTGCACGTCGTACCACGTCCAGGGCGGCCGTCAGGGCGTCGCGGTCGGCCACATCGGCGCGGGCGAGGTGCACGGAGACACCGCGCTCCTCCAGTCGCCCGATCCAGCGCGTCGCATCCGTGTCGGGCGTGCCCCGGCTCATCAGGGCCAGTCGGCGGGCGCCGAGGCCCACCAGTCGTTCGGCGACGACACGGCCGAGGCCGCCCAGTCCGCCGGTGATCAGATACACGCCGTCCGGGGTGATCTCGCCGTGCCCGCCGTCGTCCGGGCGGGTGCGGACCAGCCGCGGCACCAGTCGGCCCGACTCCCGCAGCGCGACCAGCCGTTCGTCGTCGGCGTGCCGCAACTGCGTCCACAGCGCGTCGAGTCCACCACTGGACGGCAGGTCGATCAGCGTGGTCGACAGCTCCGGGTACTCCTGCGCCACCGTGAGACCGAAGCCCCAGGCGAGCGCCTGCTGAGGGTGCGTCACCTGTGTGCTGTCACCGGCGGCCTGGGTGCCGCGTACGACGACGAACAGGCGGGGAGCCGGGCCGCGTCGCGGTCGGCCGGTGAACTCCCGCACCAGGTGCAGGGTGCTCAGGCAGCAGAGCCCGGCCGCCTCCTCGGCCGTACGGGCATCCGTGATCGCCGGTGCGTCGAGTGCGGCCAGCTGGACGACCCGCTCGGGCAGCCCGTCCGCGAAGGCCTCGTCGAGCAGCCGGGCCAACTGCCGCGGATCCGCCGGATCGAGGACGTACCGGCCGGGGCCCTCCACGCCGAACGACTCGCCCCGTAGGGCGATCACCTGCGGCACCGAGGAGCCCAGCCGCTCGCCGAGTTCGGCGGCCACACCTGACTCGTCGGCCAGGATCAGCCAACTGCCCTGGGCAGGCGGCTCCTGCGCGACAGGGCGCGGCTGCCAGCGGGTCTCGAAGAGCGCGCCGTCCAGCGACGAGAGGGCGGTCAGCTCGAACTCATCGGCCGCCAGGACCAGTTGATCGTTCTCGTCCCACAGTCGCAGGTCCAGGGTCGCTGTGTCGCCGGCCACGGAACGCAGCTCGCAGGTCACCCACACAGGCGTGGTGCGCAGCCCGGTGAACCGCAGCCGTCCGACCCCCGCGGGCACGAACGCCCGGCCCTCGGGCGCGTAGCCCGGCAGGGCGGCCGTGTGGAAGGCGGCATCCAGGACGGCGGGGTGCAGCAGATGACCTGCGGCGGGCTTCGCCGCCAGCCGGCCGAGCGCCGCGGAGTCCGTGCGGTGGCCCTTCTCCAGGCTCCGGAAGGCGGGGCCGTACTCGATGCCGAGGGCGCCGAGCCCGGCGTAGACACCTGAGAGGTCGACCTCCTCGACGCATCGGACACGGAGATCGTCGAGCGACTGCCCTGCGTCGGCGGCGAGTTCGTCGGTGGTGGCGGCGACGCGTCCGCTCACATGCCGCTCCCACCGGCCGGACCGCTCCCCCGTCGCCGCCGACGCGATGGCGAAGTCCCGGAAGCCGTCCACGGCGGGCCGCAGGACCAGTTGCAGCCGTACGGGCTTCTCCGCGTCCAGCCGCAGCGGCTGTACGAACCTGACGTCGGCCAGCCGCACCTCGCCGCTGTCGCTCAGCGCGGCCCCGGCCTCCAGAGCCATGTCGAGGAAGGCGGCGCCGGGGAGCCAGACCTCGCCGGTGACCTGGTGGTCGGTCAGGTAGGCGAAACGGCTGTCGCGCAGGTCTATTTCGCTCTGGAAGGTGTGCCGGTCGGGTTCGTCGCTGGCCTCGACGTGCGTGCCGAGGAGCGGCGAACCGCCTGCCGCACCGGCGGGAGCGGGCGCGAGCCAGTGGCGTTCGCGGTCGAAGGCGTACGTGGGCAGGTCGACCCGGCGGCCCTCCGGGAACAGCACCGACCAGTCGGGCGTGTGCCCGGCCGCGTACAACTCCCCCAGCCTGCGCACCAGAACGTCGGGCGCGTCCTGCTGCCGACGTAGCGAGCCGACGCCGACGGCGTCGATCCCGGCCTCGGCCGCCACCGCCTCGATCGACGCGGTGAGCGACGGATGCGGACTCAGTTCGACGAAGTAGCGGTAGCCGTCGTCCAGCATCCGGCGGATCGTGTCCGCGAAGCGGACGGGCCTGCTCAGGTTCGCGAACCAGTAGTCGGCGTCCAGCCCGTCACCCGGCACGGGCTCCGCCAGCACCGTCGAGTACAGCGGGGTCGGCGTCCCCGTGCCGTGGATACCGGAGAACCGGTCGAGCAGTTCCTCGCGGAGCGGTTCCATCAACGGGGTGTGCGAGGCGAACGGCGTCGACAGCCGTCGGGCGGGTATCTCCTGCTCGTCGAGGTGGTGCCGCAGTGCGGCCAGCGCGTCGGTGTCACCCGAGACGGCTGTGGAGTCGGGGCTGTTGACCGCCGCGACGAACAGCCGGTCCGCGTACGGCGCGAGCAGCTTCTCGACCTCCGGACGCGGCAGCTCCACCGCCAGCATGCCGCCCTGTCCGACCAGCGGTACGACCGCCTTGGCGCGCCCGGTCACCACGGCCACGGCGTCGTCCAGGGTGAGGGCGCCCGCGCTGTAGGCGGCGGCGATCTCGCCCAGGCTGTGCCCGACCACGGCGTCCGGGGTGACCCCGAGCGCACGCCAGGCGGCGGCCAGCGCCGCGTTGACCGCGAACAGCACCGGCTGCAGGAACTCGGTCCGGTCGAGAGGGGAGAACTCCTCCGGTGCGCGTAGCACGTTGAGCACCGACCAGCCGACGCGGCGGCCGATCGCCTCGTCGATACGGGTCAGCTCCTCACGGAACGCCGCCGACCCCGCCATCAACTCCACGCCCATGCCCGGCCATTGACCACCGTGCCCGGCGAAGACGAAGGCCACCTTGCCCGTCTGCTCCTCGCGGGGCGGTGCGAGCGTTCGCCGTCCGCTCGCCAACGCGTCGAGCTGGGCCAGCAGTTCGTCCCGGTCGCCCGCCACCATCGCGGCCCGCCGCTCGAAGTGGCTGCGGTGCAGCGCCAGGGTGTGGGCGACGTCCGGCAGGGAGACGTCCTCCGTCACGTACCGGGCCAGCCGCGCGGCCTGCCCCCGCAACGCGGCCTCACTCCGGCCGGACACCACGAACAGCCGTTTGTCCGGAGTGAATTGGGCCGGTGGCTCCGCCTCGACCGGCGGGGCTTCCTCCACGATCACATGCGCGTTGGTGCCGCTGATCCCGAAGGCGCTCACGCCGGCTCGCCGTATTCGCTCTCCCGACGGCGGCCAGGCCGTCGCCTCCTGGAGCAGTCGCAGCCCGCTGCCGTCCCACTCGACGTGCCGGCTCGGCGGGTCGGCGTGCAGCGTGCGCGGCAGGGTCCGGTGACGCAACGACTGCACCACCTTGATCAGCCCGGCCACGCCCGAAGCCGCCTGCGCGTGCCCGATGTTGGACTTGAGCGAGCCCAGGTAGAGGGGGCGGTCCTGCGGGCGCGAGTCGCCGTAGACCCCCGACAGGGCGTTCGCCTCGATCGGGTCGCCCAGTGTCGTGCCCGTCCCGTGCGCCTCCACGTAGTCGATGTCGGCGGGCTCAAGACCGGACAGCTCCAGCGCCCGCCGGATCACCTGCTCCTGGGCCGGTCCGTTCGGCGCGGACAGCCCCTGGCTGCGGCCGTCCTGGTTGACGGCCGTGCCGCGCAGCACGGCCAGCACCTCGTCACCGTCACGCCGGGCGTCGCTCAGCCGCTTCAGTACGAGCATGCCCGCGCCCTCGGCCCAGCCGGCCCCGTCGGCGTCGTCGGAGAAGGAGCGGCAGCGGCCGCTCGGAGACAGGCCCCGCAGACGGCTGAACTCCACGAAGGTCCCCGGCGTCACCATCAGCGTCACCCCGCCGGCGAGTGCCAGGTCGCACTCGCCCGACCGCAGCGCCTGCACCGCCAGGTGGGTGGCCACCAGCGACGACGAGCACGCCGTGTCCACCGTCAGCGCCGGGCCGTGCAGTCCCAGCGCGTACGCGAGCCGCCCCGAGGCGACGCTCAGCGCCGACCCCGTGCCCACGTATCCGTCCAGCTGGTCGAGCCGGGAGCCCGCCAGGTAGTCGCTGCCGAACATGCCGACGTAGACGCCGGTGCCGCTGCCCGCCAGTTCGGCGGGCACCACCCCGGCGCGCTCCAGCGCCTCCCAGGCCGTCTCCAGCAGCAGGCGCTGCTGCGGGTCCATGGCCGCCGCTTCCTTCGGGGTGATCCCGAAGAAGCCCGCGTCGAAGGACGCGAGGACGTCGTCGTCCAGGAAGCCGCCCTCGCGGGCGTACGACTTGCCCACGGCGTCCGGGTCCGGGTCGTACAGCGACTCCACGTCCCAGCGCGCCGCCGGGAACGGGCCCACCGCGTCACGGCCCTCCGCGACCAGGCGCCACAGGCCGTCCGGATCATTCACTCCGCCCGGCAGGCGGCAGGCCATGGCCACCACGGCCACCGGCTCGTCCGCCGCCGGCGACCTCGTTGGTGTCGTCGCAGGCGTGTGCTGCGGGGCGGGCGCGGTCCGGCGGCTCGGACGGCCGCCTGTCGCCAGTGCGGTGGTCAGCAGGTGGTCGGCGAGCCGGGCCGGCGTGGGGTGGTCGAAGAGCAGGGTGGCGGGGAGCTTGGCATCGATGCGCGCGCCGATGCGGTTGCGGAGCTCGACCGCCGTCACCGAGTCCATGCCGAGGTCACGCAGCGGCTGGTCGGGGCGGACGGACTCCGCCGAGCGCAGGCCGAGTGCGCGGGAGGCCTCGTCGCGGACCAGGGCGAGGACTCGTTCGGCGCGTTCGGCCTCCGGCAGCAGGGCGAGGCGGTCTGCCAGGCCGCCGCTGCCTCCATTGCCACGACCGCCACCGCTATCGCTGTCGGCCTGGCCGTTGCGGGGCGCGGGCAGCAGCGAGCGCCACAGGGCCGCCGTACCGCCGCCTGCTGTCGCCGAGGCCGCTGCGGTCTGGCGCAGGCGGGGCAGGTCCAGGGCCGAGGCGACCAGGTGGGGTGCTCCCCGCCGCAGGGCGAGTTCGACGAGTTCGCGGCCCTGGTCGGGGGTGAGGGCGCGGTGGCCCAGGCGGGCCATCCGCGCCAGGTCGGCGTGTTCGGCGGCGAGGCCCTCGCCCGCCCAGGCGCCGAAGGAGACCGAGACGCCGGGCAGCCCCAAGGCCCGCCGATGGTGGGCGAGTTGGTCGAGGAAGACGTTGGCCGCCGCGTAGTTGCTCTGGCCCGCGTTGCCGATCACTCCGGCGGCCGAGGAGACCAGCAGGAAGAGGTCGATCGGCGCGTCGGCGGTGAGCCGGTGCAGGTGGGCGGCGCCGTCGACCTTGGGGCGCAGCACCTGCGCGAGGCGTTCGGGGGTCAGCTCGGCGACCACCCCGTCCGCCAGGGTGCCGGCGCAGTGCACGACACCGCGCAGCGGCGACTCGTCGCCGCTGCGGCCGAGTACGTCGGCCACGGCCGCCGCGTCCGCCACGTCGCACGCGGCCACCTCGACCTCGGCGCCGAGTGCGGTCAGCTCCGCGGTGACCTCGGCGGTGCGCGGATCGGCGTCACCCTGACGAGATGTCAGCAGCAGGCGGGGGACGCCGTGTTCGGCGAGGAGACGGGCGAGGTGCCGGCCGACCGCGCCCAGACCGCCGGTGATCAGCACTGTGCCGTCGGTGGGCACCAGGGAGGGTCGGCCGACCAGGTCGAGGACGACGGGACCGCCGGATGCGACCCGTCGCCGTATCGCCTCGCGCGCGGCGGTGACGGGAAGGACCTGAGGGCGGGCGGGTCGTGTCTGCCCGGCGACGATCGACACCACCGCCGCACGCAGGACCTCGCCGAGCTGTGCACGGTCGACGGCCTCCGGGAGGGGCAGCGCGGCCGCCGTGGTGAACGGCAGGTCGTCCGGGAGTACCGCGACCAACCGCGCGTCGGCGACCCCCTCGGAGCCGGGCGCGGTGTCGGCCAGGGCGAGGACCCGCAGGCCGGGGGTGAGTCCGTCGGCGTCGGCGCCGACTTCGGTGAGCACACCGGCGCGCAACGCGTCACCGGCGAGGGCGGGGCCCGCGGTGGAGTGCACGGCGGTCGCGTGCACCTGTATCCGCACCTGACCCGGGCTCAAGTCCTGGGCTGCCACGACGCGCAGAGTCGGATCGGCCGGGAGTCCGGCCAGCTCGTAGCCGTCGCCGACCGGAATCCTCAACTCGTTCACGGCACGGGCTCGCACCAGCCGCGGGACGAGCAACGTGCCCGCGCGGGCGGCCAGTTCGGGCTCGTCGGCATACGCCACGGCGGCCGACAGGGCGCCCGCGGGATCGGACCCATCGACGTCGACGTCAATGTCGAGGTCGAGGTCGAGCAGGGTCAGTCCGAGGTCCGGATGTTCGGTGCGGGCGCTGCGGGCCAGGCCCCACAGCACCGACTGGGCGAGTCCGGGAACCGTGTCCCCGTCGCCGGTCGCAACCGCGCCACGGGTCACCCAGACGGTCCGGGCAGGCGTCTCGTCCTGCGGGAGGGCGATCAGCGCGCGCAGTTCGGCCAGGGCGGTGGCCGCCAACTCCTGTGCCACTGCGGCCGGTTCGGTGTCCGTCGCCGGGCGCGGCCAGAACCGTACGACGATGTCGGCGCCCGTCTCGCGCACCGGGACGCCCGCCGCCGCAAGGCCTCGCAGGGCCGCCGCGACCTCGGGGTCCGATCGGTCGCCGACGACCGTCCACGCGGTGCCCGGCGCTCCGGCGGTCCCGTCGGGCGCGGCCGTCCACGCGACCTCGTACAGGTGCCGGGCGTTCTCCGAACCGCCTGTCAGGTCTGCCGGGTCGGCGGCCCGCAGCCGTACGCCCTCCAGGCGGCCTGCCGGCAGACCGTCGGCGTCCCACAGCGTCACGTCCAGCGTGACGTCCGTGCCGGCGCCGCCCGACCGCCGTACGGACGCGATGAGGTCGGTCGCGCCGCCGGGCGGCAGAACGCAGCGGGCCACCGCGACCGGCAGCAGCACCCGGCCGTCGGACGAGTCGCGCGTGTCGAACGCGGCGGCCACGTGCAGCGCGGCGTCCAGCAGCGCCGGGTGGACGGGATACGGGCCGTCCGCGTCGCGGGCGGCCGACGGCAGTGAGAGGCGGGCCAGCAGCTCGCCTTCGCCGGTCACGACCGCCGACCGTACGCCCTGGAACGCCGGACCGTAGTCGAGGCCGAGCGCGGCCAGTTGCTCGTACCTCTCCTCGCTCCAGGCATCCTCGGCCGCCTCGGGCCACACCGGTGGTCGCCCCGCCCGCATCGGAGCGGGCCCGGCCGCCGACGCGGTGGCGTGCAGGGTCCAGCCGGTGGCCTCCGGGCCGCGCGGACGGCTGTGCACGGTGATCTCCGGTACGTCACCGGCGGTCACGACCTCGACGGACACCTCGACCGTGCCGGAGTCCGGCAGCGTCAGGGGTGCGAGGAGAAGCAGGTCGGTGACGTCGGCCGGATCGTCGGGGCGGGCCACGGCGAGCGCGGCGCGGCACAGCTCCATCAGGGTGGTGCCCGACACCACGGTCCGCCCGAACACGGCGTGGTCGGGCAGCCAGTCGGCGGTCGCCGGGGACCACTCGTTGCGGAAGGTCCAGCGGGTCTCGTCCGCCGACTGCAACTGGATGCCGAGCAGCGGATGCGCGGCACGGTCGAAGAGACCGGCGGCACCGGCGGCGGACGCGGGCTCGGGCTCGATCCAGTGGCGCTCCGCGTCCCAGGCGTACGTCGGCAGGTCCACGGCCCCGGCCCCGTCGTCGGCGACCAGGCGGCGCCAGTCGATCTGCCGCCCGTGGACGTGGAGTTCGGCGGCGGACCGGTCCAGACAGGCGGGCCCGTCCTCGTCGCGGCGGAGCGAGCCGACGGCGACCAGGGGATGGGCGGCATTGGCGTCTTCGGCGTCTTCGGCGACCGTGTGCAGGGCGGTGAGCAGGGACGGATGGGGGCTGAGTTCGACGAAGTACCGGTAGCCGTCGGCCGCCATGCGCTCCACGGTGGGTCCGAAACGGACCGGTTCGCGCAGGTTGGTGTACCAGTAGTCGGCTTCCAGTTCCTCGGTGACCGGCTCGCCCAGGACCGTGGAGTACCAGGCGACGGACGTCGGGTAGGTGGTGACACCGTCGAGTTCGTCGAGGATCGTCGCGCGCACCGGCTCGACCTGGGCGCTGTGGGAGGCGTAGTCGACGTCGAGGCGGCGGACGAACACCTGCCGTCGGTCGAGGTCGGCGAGCAGCGTCTCCACCTCCTCCACCTCACCGGCGATCACCGTCGACCGGCCGCTGTTCACGGCGGCGACGGACACCCGGCCGTCGAGACCGTCGAGGCGGGCCGCGACCTCGGTGTGCGGCAGGGCGACGACCGCCATGGTGCCGGTGCCGGACAGCTCGGTCAGCGCCTGGCTGCGCAGGGCGACCACGGCCGCCGCGTCGCTGAGACTGAGCGCCCCGGCCACACAGGCAGCGGCGACCTCGCCCTGACTGTGCCCGATCACCGCGTCCGGCCGTACGCCACGGGCCCGCCATACGGCTGCCAGCGACACCATCACGGCGAAGAGCACCGGCTGGACGACGTCCACGCGGTCCAGGGAGGGTGCACCCGCGTCGCCCCGCAGGACGGCCGCCACCGACCAGGTGGTGAACGGGCGCAGGGCGGCGTCACAGCGGTCGAGTTCGTCCGCGAACACCGGTGAGCGGTCCAGCAGATCGCGGGCCATGCCGGTCCACTGGGCGCCCTGCCCGGGGAAGACGAAAGCCAACTTGCCAGGTGCAAAGGGCTGTTGAGGGCCGACGACAAGGTCTGCGTCGGGCTCTCCCTGGGCAAGGCCGCGCAACGCGGTCAGCAGTTCCTCGCGGTCGCCTGTCTGGACGACGGCTCGGTGCTCGAAGTGCGTACGGTGATGGGTCAGCGTTCCGGCCACATCGGACAGCGCCAACCGCGGCTGTTCTTCGAGTACTTCGAGGAGCCGACCCGCCTGGCCCTGGAGGGCGGGGAGGGTGCGGGCGGAGAGCGGGAAGAGGGTCTTCCCGGGCAGCAGGGCCCTGCCGTGGAGTTCCGTGGCGGGCCGTGCCAGGTCCTCCGGTGCCTCCTCCAGCACCACATGCGCGTTCGTGCCGCTGATCCCGAACGCGCTCACCCCGGCCCGCCGTGCCCGCTCGCCGCCCCGCGGCCACGGCTGGGCGCTGCTGTGCACGCACAGGCCGCCGTGCGCCCAGTCGATACTCGGGGTCGGGTTCTCGGCGTGCAGCGACGCCGGGAGCAGTTCGTGGCGGAGGGCCAGCACCGTCTTGATGACGCCGCCGATGCCCGCCGCGGCCTGGGTGTGACCGATGTTGGACTTCAGGGAGCCGACGCCCAGCGGCCGGTCCGCCGGTCGGCCGGGCCCGAACACCGCGGCCAGCGCCCCGCCCTCGATGGGGTCGCCGAGCCGCGTGCCCGTGCCGTGCGCCTCCACATGGTCCAGGTCGTCCGGCCTGAGCCCGGCTGCGTCGAGCGCGGCGCGCAGTACCCGTTCCTGCGCGGGGCCGTTCGGGGCGCTCAGTCCCTGGCTGCGGCCGTCCTGGTTGATCGCCGATCCCTTGATGACCGCGAGGACCCGGTCACCGTCCCGGCGGGCGTCCGCGAGCCGTTTGAGCAGCACCAGACCGCAGCCCTCGGCCCACACCACGCCGTCCGCGTCGGCCGAGAACGGGCTGCACCGCCCGGACGGCGACAGCCCGCCCAGCCTGCTGAACTCGACGTGCCCGCGCGGCGTCACAAGGAGCGTCGCGCCGCCGGCCAGTGCCAGGTCGCATTCGCCGTTCGCCAGTGCCCGCGCCGCCAGATGCAGGGAGACGAGGGAGGAGGAGCAGGCGGTGTCGACCGTCACCGCGGGCCCTTGGAGTCCCAGGGTGTAGGCGATGCGCCCGGAGGCCACGCTGGACGCCGAACCCGTACCGACGTGCCCGTCCAGCTGGCCCAGTCCGGCAGCGGCCAGGTATCCGCTCTCGTACAGGCCGATGTAGACGCCTGTGGAGCTGCCGTTCAGGGTCTCCGGGACGATGCCGGCGCGCTCGATCGCCTCCCAGGTGGTCTGGAGCAGCAGCCGCTGCTGCGGGTCCATGGCCGCGGCCTCGCGCGGCGAGATCCCGAAGAAGGACGCGTCGAAGCGGTCGATGCCGGAGAGGAAGCCGCCGCGCAGGGTGTACGCCTTGCCGGTGGCCTCCGGGTCGGGATCGTAGAGTCCCTGGGTGTCCCAACGGCCCGCGGGCACCTCGGAGATGGCGTCCTCGCCCGCGGCCAGCAGCCGCCACAGCGCCTCGGGATCGTCGGCGCCACCGGGGAAGCGGCAGGCCATGGAGATGATCGCGATCTCGTCGTCCACCCGTACGGGCGGCGTATCCGCCGGAGCCGGAGCCCGGCCCGCCGCCACCCCACCGGCGGGCCGCACGTCGAGGACCGCCTCGGCGATCTCCGCGATCGTGGGGTGGTTGAAGACGAGTGACGGGTCGAGGGGGCGGCCGGCCCACTCGGCGAGATCCGTGGTCAACGTCACCAACTGGCGTGATCCCAGACCGAATTCGGCGATCGGCCGTTCCGGGTCGACGGCCGTCTCGGCGAGCCCGGCCGCCTCGGCGACGGCCGACGTCAGCCAGGCCCGTACGCCCTCGGCCCAGGTTTTCAACCCTGGTGGGTTCGGTCCTCCACGACCTCTTACAGCCGCTTCAACCTGCCCATGGCTAGATCACTCCGCTTC